>NZ_JAMYVL010000028.1:0-66020 GCF_040323955.1 Mesorhizobium sp. M0018
CCCCCCCCCCCCCGCCCCCCCCCCGCCCGCGAGGGGCCCGCGCGCCGCTGTTCCCATGCCACTCCCCCCGCCCGCGCCGCCCCCCCCCCCCCCCCCCCCCCCCCCCCCCCCCCCCCCCCCCCCCCTGGTCCATGCTCAGGCGGCCAAGACTGCTGGCATCGGATGGATTGCATGAAACGGAACGCAAAGCCGGTTCCAGGTGTTGATCATGCCGAGCGCAACCGAGAGCTTGACCAGCTCCTCTTCCGAGAAATATTCGAGCGTCCTTGCATAGAGTTCGTCCGACACACCGTTGTCGGCAATCCTGGTCAGCGCGTCGGTCCAGGCCAAGGCCGCGCGTTCGCGCTCTGAAAACAGCGGCGATTCCTTCCAGGCGGAGACGAGATAGAGCCGCTGCTCGCTTTCGCCGTCGCGGCGCGCTTCGCGGCTATGCATCTCGACGCAATACGAGCAGCCGTTGATCTGCGACGCCCTGAGCTTGATCAGATGCAACAGGCTTTTTTCGAGCCCGCATTCGTCGACTGCCTTGTTGAGCGCTGACACCGCCTTCATGATCTCCGGCGCCGCGCCGAAAAATTGCAGCCTCTGTTTCATCGTCTGTAGCCTTTCATGCTTGCTTGGTTGAACTTGATTTCTGCGGCCGCCGATGGCGCTCGACGAAGGCGCAGTTCGCGGCGACCGAACGGGAATCGGCATCGGCGGTGTATTCTGCAACGATGTCGGACAGCCAGGCGTCGGCGAGCGCGGCGCGATAGGCGCGCTCGGCCTTCAGCATGGCTACGTTGATGCCGCAGGGTTTGGCATAGACCGAGGCATCGAGCTTCGCTGGGCCGCGCTGGCGGATTTCGGCGCAGCGGAACGCCGGTTCACGCCCCTCGACGGCCAGCACGATATCGAGCAGCGTTATGCGTTCCGCCGGCCGCGCCAGCCGGTAGCCGCCGGACGGCCCCGGCACTGATTCCAGAATGCCGGACGCAGTCAGCGCGTTGAGATGCTTAAGCAGATAGCTCGGCGACAGCCCGAACGCTTCGGCCATGGCAGCACCTGGCAAGGTCGCGGCGCCATCAACGCCGGCGAGCATCGCGGCGCAGTGGATGGCTGCTTCGACGCCTTCGCCCAGCTTCATTTCGCTCTCCTGTTCATGGATATAGATTATCTTGGATATCTTTTATCCGCAATAGGAAAGTCAAAAAGCGGCGCCCATGGACGCCGCTTTTTTCGAAATGCTATTCCGCCGCCACCTTGGCCATCGGATTGTTGGGATGCGTCGTCCAGTTGGCATAGATCGGCGACACTGGCCTACCAGTGCGCTCATCGATCGCGCCAACCGCCAGTGGCTCCATGGTGATGCAGTTCTCGACCGGGCAGACATTGACGCAGAGATTGCAGCCGACGCATTCGGCCTCGATCACCTCGAAATGCCTGACGCCGTCGACCATGCTGGTGATGGCCTGGTGCGAGGTGTCCTCGCAGGCGATGTGGCAGCGGCCGCATTTGATGCAGGCCTCCTGGTCGATATGCGCCTTTGCGACGTAGTTGAGGTTGAGATACTGCCAGTCGGTGACGTTGGGAGTGGCGCGGCCAATGATGTCGTCGAGCGAGGCATGGCCCTTCTCGTCCATCCAGTTTTCCAGGCCGGCGATCATCTCCTGCACGATCTTGAAGCCATAGGTCATCGCCGCCGTGCACACCTGCACATTGCCGGCGCCAAGCGCCATGAACTCGGCGGCGTCGCGCCAGGTGGTGATGCCGCCGATACCGGAGATCGGCAGGCCCTTCGTTTCCGGGTCGCGCGCGATCTCGGCCACCATGTTCATGGCGATCGGCTTCACCGCCGGGCCGCAATAGCCGCCATGCGAACCCTTGCCGTCAATCGTCGGCTCCGGTGCGAAATTGTCGAGATTGACGCCGGTGATCGAATTGATGGTGTTGATCAGCGACACCGCGTCGGTGCCGCCGGCAAGGGCAGCTCGTGCCGGCTTGCGTATGTCGGTGATGTTGGGCGTCAGCTTGGTGATGACAGGCATGCGGGTGTTGGCCTTGCACCAGCGCACCACCATTTCGATGTATTCCGGCACCTGGCCGACCGCCGCACCCATGCCGCGTTCCGACATGCCATGCGGGCAGCCGAAATTGAGCTCGATACCGTCGGCGCCGGTCTCCTCGACCACCGGCAGGATCGCCTTCCAGGCATGCTCCTCGCACGGCACCATCAGCGAGACGACGATCGCCCGGTCGGGCCAGTCCATCTTGACCTGCTTGATCTCGCGCAGATTGACCTGCAGGTCGCGGTCGGTGATCAGCTCGATATTGTTCAGGCCAAGCAAGCGGCGGTCGGCGCCCCAGATCGCGCCGTAGCGCGGCCCGTTGACGTTGACCACCGGCGGCCCTTCTTCGCCGAGCGTCTTCCAGACAACGCCGCCCCAGCCAGCCTTGAAGGCGCGGATGACGTTATAGGCCTTGTCGGTCGGCGGCGCCGAAGCCAGCCAGAACGGGTTCGGCGATTTGATGCCGACGAAATTGTTGCGGATGTCTGCCATGCTCATGCCCTCCCGTTCGAGGTCAGTGCCCGATGAATGCTCTCCGCCGCATCGCGGCCTTGCGCGACGGCTGAAACAGTCAGGTCGTCGCCGCCGAAAATGCAGTCGCCGCCAGCCCAGACATTGGCCAGCGAGGTGCGCCCTTCCGCGTCGACCTTGATGCGGCCGGCTTCCAGCGCGACCTCCGCACCGCTGCCGTTGAGCGCAGCTGGGACAAAGCTCTGGCCGATCGCCTTGAACACCTGATCGGCGACGAGCGTCAGCCGCTCGCCGGTGCCGACGAGCCTGTCGCCGTCCATCGCGGTGTATTCGAGCTCGATCGCCGACACCTTGCCGGCATCGGCAATGACCCGCTTCGGCTGCAACCAGTGCCGGATGATGACGCCGTTGGCGGCAGCCAGATCCTGCTCGAATTCGGAGGCATTCATGTGCTCCGGGCCGCGCCGATAGCAGATCGTCACCTCTTCGGCTCCGAGCAGCTTCGATTGCACCGCCGCGTCGATCGCCGTCATGCCGCCGCCGATGACGACAACACGCCGGCCGACCGGCAGGCTGGCCAGATCACTGGCCTGACGAAGCTCGGCAATGAACTCGACGGCATTGGTGACGCCTTGCGCCTCCTCGCCATCCGCTCGCAAGGCATTGACGCCGGCAAGCCCCATGCCGAGGAACACCGCATCGTAATTCCTGGTCAGGTCCGACAGCTGGTAATCACGGCCGAGCGCCTTGCCGTTCTGGATGTCGATGCCGCCGATCGACGTGACATAGTCGACTTCGGCCTGGGCAAAATTGTCGACGCTCTTATAGGCGGCGATACCGTACTCATTGAGGCCGCCGGGCTTCGGGCGGGCTTCCAGGATGGTCACGTCGTGGCCGTGGCGGGCAAGCCGATGCGCGGCCGCAAGCCCGGCCGGTCCGGCGCCGACCACGGCGACCGTTTTGCCGGTCGGTTCGGAGCGGTTGTAGAACTGCTTGTTTTCGGCCATGGCGACATCGGTGGCGTAGCGCTGAAGGCGACCAATCTGCACCGGCTTGCCTTCGGCCACCTCCCGCACGCAGACCTCTTCGCACAACGTCTCGGTCGGGCAGACGCGGGCGCACATACCGCCCAAAATGTTCTGATCGAAAATCGTCTTGGCCGAACCGATCGGATTGCCGGTCGAAATCTGGCGGATGAACAGCGGGATGTCGATCGAGGTCGGACACGCATTCATGCACGGCGCGTCATAGCAGAAATAGCAGCGGTCGGACTCGACCAGCGCCTCGTGATGATCGAGCGGCGGGTGCAGGTCGGCAAAATTATCGGCATATTGTCCCGGCGAAAGCCGCCCGCCGGCAATGCCTTGCTTGAACTGGCCTTCTGGCATCGTCAGTTCCCCATGTTCTTGTTTTGGAGAAGGCTAGCACGTTTTATTTTTTTATCAATTGGTCAATTTTCTGTGCAAACTGCTGAAAAGCCACGAATAAACATGACAAGTTTACTCATGTTACCAAAGCCGCCGACAGGGAAGCTTGGCCATAGCGGCACTGCCGTTGCTGGACTGAGTGGTCAGCCTGGTAAGCTTAGCGTTGGTTTTGATCACCGAAGGCAAAGGGCCCTGAAGTCTTCGTCCGTCAGCTGCGTCCAGCTGCCATCGGGGCCGGGATCGGCCTCCTCCCGATGGCACAGCGCGACAAGTTCGGAAGTGAGCGACATCCGGCGCATGGATCAACAACCCCTCGTTGACTGCGAGCAAAGTCGAAAACCGCAGGGCGCGCAACCCGGTAACATTTCCAATTTGCCGTCATCTTTTTTGGTTGGCTGTCGGATTTTCGTCGTGAAGATCGTCCTAGAATGGATCGCGCATGATCGATGTACAAACCGCAAGGAGCACGACAATGCCACAGTCCCCCATGCCCTTCTTCTGGTACGAGCTGATGACCACCGATCTCGACGCCGCCGAGGCGTTTTACACCTCAGTGGTGGGCTGGAGGGGGCAGCCTTTCGAAGGGGCCCAGGGCATGCCGCGCTATATCGTCATGAATGTCGGCGAGCGCGGCGTCGGCGGGATGATGACGCTGCCCGATGACGCGCGCAAGATGGGCATGCCGCCGGCCTGGGTCGGTTATATCCTCACCAGGGACATCGATGCCGCAACGGCCTCCCTCAAGAAGGCTGGTGGCGCGGTTCACCGCGAGCCCGACGACATTCCTGGCGTCGGCCGCTTCGCCGTCGTTGCAGACCCGCAAGGCGCGATGTTCAACTTCCTGCAGCCCAGCGGCCCCGACCAGCCGCCGCTACCGTTGGCGACCCCCGGCAACATCGGCTGGCATGAGCTCTACACGTCAGACTGGAAGGCGGCGTTCGATTTCTATTCCAGCCAGTTCGGCTGGGAGAAGGGCGACGCCATGGATATGGGTCCGATGGGCGTCTACCAGCTTTTCGCCTTCGGCGGCGAGCCCGTTGGCGGCATGATGAACAAGCCCGAGCAGATCCCGACGCCGGTCTGGCAGTTCTATTTCAACGTGCCCGGCATCGACGCGGCAGCCAAGCGCGTCACCGACAATGGCGGCAAGATCCTGATGGGTCCGATGGAGGTCCCCGGCGGCAGCTGGATCGTACAGTGCACGGATCCGCAAGGCGCCCATTTCGCGCTAATGGCACCGACGCGGTAACAGGCCGCGCCAATTGCGGGGCCGCCATCGTGCGGCCCCAAGGCTGCAGCACGCCTCACGACTCACTCACCGACAGTTGAATGCAGGCCGGACTATGTGAATGGTCCGGCCTTTGGCGATGACCTATGGCCGGGCTAGGTGAAAAATGGAGTCGTAGATGAAGCTTTTCGAAGGCCTCGCCGAATATCAACCGTTCGCCCTTGCCGCCTTGCGCATCATGACGGCGCTGCAGTTCATTGAGCACGGCACCCAGAAACTGTTCAATTTCCCCGTCAGCGACCATGCCGGCACCATGAGCGGGCTATCGCTGACCGCGGCCATCCTGGAATTCGGAGGCGGCATCCTGCTGGTATTGGGGCTTTTCACCAGGCCGGTGGCATTCCTTCTCAGCGGCGAGATGGCGATCGCGTATTTCATGGCGCACATGCCGCAGAGCTTCTTCCCGGTCAACAATGGCGGCGATGCCGCGATCTCCTTCTGCTTCATCTTCTTCTATCTGGTATTCGCCGGCCCCGGCGCCCTGGCACTGGACAACCGCAAAACATCGTAGCCGGGCGGATCAGCGCGCGCTCAGCCCGACTTGCGCGCAATCAGGCCCGCGAAGGCGATGAACCCGAAGAACTCTCCGGCTTCGACACGCCGGCGCGCCTCGTGCTTCAGCCCGTCGCCAAGCGCCTTGTCGAGTCGCTTCCAGCCGGCCAGAATATCGGCGCCGCGATCGACCAGAGTCAGCATGTAGTCGGGCGCGGCAATTTGGGCGTAGCCGTAGCTGTCGAATTTTTCGACGACAAAGCCCGCCGATTTCGCCAGCAGCGGCAGCCGGCGCGTCAGCCAGCGGTCATTCACCAGCGCCGCCATTGCGGCATCCACGCAATCCTGCAGCGGATCATGATCGCCGATGGCGACCGTCGTCGTCGCGTAATCGCCGTCGAAGATCGCCAGGCAGCCGCCTGGGCGAAGCACGCGCAACGATTCCGTCAGGGCCTTTTCGGGACCGGGCACATGGGTCAGGCAGGTATGGAAGATGACCACATCGAACGAGTTGTCCTCGTGCGGCAGCGACCTGGCATCCCCTTCGACGAAGTTCAGGTTGGGGATATCCGCGGCAAGCTCGCGCGCCTTCGCCAGAAATATCGGCGACGGATCGAGCCCAACAACCTCGTTCACCCCCGGCCAGCGCGCAAGCTCGCGACTGATCGGTCCCGAGCCGCAGCCGCCTTCGAGGACGCGTGCCCTTTCCGGAAAATCGATCGAGGAGAAAAACGAGTGGCGAATTGCCTTCTGGCGCGGGTCTGCGGCCCGCAACTCCATCGCGTTGATAAGAACCGCGACAACAGCCGGATCAGCGGTTGTGATCTGCGCATACACGTCGGGCATGGTGGACCTCCGAAGCAATTGCCCAGCCTTCCGCCGCAGCTCGACAATAAAACCAAAGGTCACCGCGCGAAAGAATTTTCACTATCGCGAAATCGTCCTCCCCCTTTCATCGTGCCACCGGCACGGCGACTTCGCTATGCCACTCGGTTCCTCAACCGCGCATCCGCTCGAAATTGGCGTCGAACAGCGGTGTCTGCTGCATGCGTGCGGCGTAACGCTTGCCCAATAGCTCGATCTCGAAACCGTTGGCCTCATCGGCGATCTCTTTCGGCACATAACCCATGGCGACGGATTTTTTTGAATGATGTGCGTAGCCGCCTGACGTGACCCAGCCGCGCACGGCACCGCCATACCAGATTGGCTCGTCGCCGATGACGTCGGCATCGGCAGCATCGACGACAAAGGCCCGCAGCCGCAGTCTGCCGCCTTGCTTGCGCTCCGCCAGCGCTGCCTGCTTGCCGATGAAATCGGCCTCTTTGCCATACGCGACGAAGCGGTCGAGGCCGGCCTCCAGCGGCCCATAGATCGGCCGGTATTCGCGCGCCCATGAGCCGTAATTCTTCTCGAGCCGCAGCGCATTGAGCGCGCGCGAGCCGAACAGGCCGATGCCGAATTCCTCGCCCGCCGCCATCAGCGCCTGATAGGCTGCACGCTGATATTCCGGCGCCACCCAGATTTCGTAGCCGAGGTCGCCGGTGTAGCTGACGCGCCCGACCAGGCACGGCGCCATGCCGATATCCATCCTGCTGATGGCCATGAACGGAAAGGCCGTATTCGACACATCAGATCGTGTGACCTTTTCAAGAAGGTTCCGCGCGCTCGGCCCGGCGATCGACAGGCCGGTGAGTTTTGCTCCCAGCGCCTCGATGCTAACAGAGCCGTCCTTCGGCAGATGCGCTTCGAACCAGCGCATGTGGTACTGCTCGGCGACACCGCTGCCGGCCAGGAACCAATCCTTGCTTGCAGAATTTGGACCGCCGAGATTGGCCAGCGTGAAATCGCCGATCAACCTGCCGTCTTCCTTCAGCATCGGCGCCAGCGTCATGCGGCCGGGCCTTGGCAATTTGCACGCGAGCATACTGTCGAGCCAGGTTGCTGCGCCCTCACCGGTGACTCTGTATTTGGCGAATGACGAGATTTCCGACAGACCAACGCGTTGCCGAACCGTCTCCACTTCTTTAGCGACATGCTCGAAGTCGCTCGAGCGGCACCAGGAGAATTCGTCCTTGACCCCTTCGGGCGCATACCACAGCGGCACTTCCAGCCCATAGGCGACGCCCCATTGCGCGCCCTCGGCCGACAACAGATCATAGACCGGCGTCGTCTTGAGCGGTCGCCCAGCCGGCAACTCCTCGTTCGGGAAGCGGATCGAAAACCGCCGCGAATAATTCTCGCGCACCTTGGCGTTGGTATAGGCCATCGTGGCCCAGTCACCGTAGCGTGACACATCCATCGCCCAGATGTCGGCGCCGGGATCGCCCTCGATCATCCAGTTCGACAGCGCCAGGCCGACGCCGCCGCCCTGCGAGAACCCCGCCATGACACCACAGGCCACCCAGAACCCCGGCAGGCTGCGCACCGGCCCGACCAGCGGATTGCCGTCCGGCGCGAAGGTGAAGGGTCCGTTGATGATCTGCTTGATGCCGGTGTTCTGGAACGCCGGGAAATGCCGGAAGCCAACCTCCAGCGACGGTGCGATGCGGTCGATATCGGGCTCCAGCAGTTCGTGGCCGAAATTCCATGGCGTCTGGAATTCGGACCATGGCTTGTTGGCCTTTTCATAAGTGCCCATCAGCATGCCGCCGCGTTCCTGGCGCAGATAGAGCTCGCCGTCGAAGTCGACCGCATGGATGATCTCCGTGCCGGTCTTCTGGTTCCAGGCGGCGACCTCCGGCATGTCCTCGGTGATCAGGTACATGTGCTCCATCGCCAGCACCGGCAGCTCCAGCCCGACCATGCGGCCGACCTCACGCGCCCACAGGCCGCCGGCATTGACGACATGTTCGGCCACAACCTCGCCCTTGTTGGTGATGACGCGCCACAACCCGTCGGCGCGCCGCACAATGTCCTCGACCTTGGTGAAACGCTCGACCTCGGCACCAAGCTTCCTCGCCGCCTTGGCGTAGGCGTGGGTAACGCCGGACGGGTCGAGATGACCGTCCTCCTTGTTGCGCACGGCACCGACGAACTGCTTGGGATCGAGCAACGGCATCAGCTCGGCCGCCTCATCAGGCGATATCTCCTCGAGCTCGATGCCGAGATAGCGGCCCTTGGCGACGACGCCGCGCAGCCAGTCGAGCCGCGCCTCCGTCGCTGCCAGCAAGACGCCGCCAGTCAAATGCACGCCGGTCGCCTGGCCGGACAGTTCCTCGATCTCCTTGTAGAGCGAGATTGTGTATTTCTGCAGCTTGGCGACATTGGGATCGCCATTGATCGTGTGCATGCCGCCTGCGGCGTGCCAGGTCGAGCCGGAGGTTAATTCATCGCGCTCCAGAAGCACGATGTCTGTCCAGCCGTGCCGGGCCAGATGGAACAGCACGGAGCACCCGACAACGCCACCGCCGATAACCACGACCTTTGCATGCGATTTCATGGGATTCTCGTCGTTTCAAAGAGTTGGATGGGTTTCATGATTCTGGAGGAGAAGAGAATGAAGTCGAACAAGACGAGCGGCTTAAGGCTCGCCCGCCCCGATCGCTTCCTTGCGCTTGGCCACGTACGCCTCAAGCGCCTCGCGTCTGGAGATTTCCATCACCGGCTCGACATAGTCCTCCAGCGCCTTCTTCCACAGCCTCGTCGCTCGCGCCGTGGCGTCTAGCCCACCAGCTTCCTGCCAAGCCTCGAAATTCTGCCAGTTGGACAGCATCGGCTGATAGAAGGCCGTGGCGTAGCGCTCCAGCGTGTGCGGCTCGCCGAAGAAGTGGCCGCCGGTCGGAACCGCACCCAGAGCCTCGACGGCAAGCTCGGCCTCGTTGACCTCGATCGGGCGCAAAAACTCCATCATGTGCTGGATCATCTCGACGTCGATGATGAACTTTTCGAACGACGCTGTCAGTCCGCCCTCTTGCCAGCCGGCGGCATGGTAGACGAGGTTGCCATGGCCGAGCACCGCGCCCCACAGCGCCATCAGCGTCTCATAGGCGCCTTGCGCGTCGGCGGCATTGGAAGCCGAGCCCGGCGTTGTGCGATAAGGCAGGTTGTAACGCCGCGCCAACTGTCCGGACGCGATATTCGCCTTGGTGTTTTCAGGCGTGCCGAACGCCGGCGCTCCCGATTTCATATCGACATTGGAGGTGAAGGCGCCATACATCACCGGCGCGCCGGGGCGGACGAGCTGCGTCAGCACCACGCCGAACAGCGCCTCGGCATTCTGCTGGGCGAGCGCGCCGGCAAGCGTCACCGGGCTCATCGCTCCCATCAGCGTGAATGGCGTTACCGCCACCGACTGGCCGAACTCGGCCATCGTCATCAGCCCCTCGGCCATCATCTCGTCGAAGCGGCGCGGCGAATTGACCGAAATGATCGTGGTGACGCCGGGATCGTGGCGCATCCCGTCAAGCGTCAGTCCGCGCGCGATTGCCATCATTTCGATGCCGTCGAGCGCCCTGCCGCGGCCGATGGCCGAGACGTGAAAGCTTTTGTCGGTCAGTGTCAGATTGGCGAAATAGGTGTCGAGATGACGGGAATTCGCCGGCAATTCTACCGGCGCGCAGACCTGGTTGCCTAGCATGTGGATGCAGTTGAAATGCTGCGCCAGCCGGACGAGCTCGGAATAATCGCGCAAATTGCCGGCACGGCGGCCGCGCTCCATGTCGTGCACATTCGGCGGCCCGGCGACGAGCGTGAAGTTGATGGTATTGCCGCCGAGGTGGACGGCATGGGCGGGATTGCGCGGCGTCAGCGTATAACTGGACTGCGTCGTCTTCAGCGCTTCCTCGATCATGCCGCGATCGATGCGGACGTTCATCGTGGCATGATCGACCTTGGCCCCGGCCTTGTCGAACAGCGACAGCGCCCGCGGGCTCATCACCTCGATGCCGAAATTCTCCAGGATATGCATCGACGCCTGGTGGATCGCCTCGATCTGGTCGGCCGAGAGCATCGCCATTGGCGGATAGGGATTGGTGACGCGGCGCAACGGCAGTTGCGGGATGGCGGTCGGTCCCCTGTTGCTGGTTCGCTCGGCGCCGCGCTTGCGTCTTGGTTCGCTCATGCCGCGCATCAAAGCGCCGGCACGAGGATCGAGCTGTCAAGAATCCGCCACCTGCGGGCGTGATTTTAGCCAAGGCGGCATTCCGGGAATTTCACATCGGCAAAAGCGACAACAAACGTCGGAATGGTTATACTTGTTCCGCGTCAGGCAAAGCGGCCGATGAGCCGTTAAGGAACGCAGCAAGATTCCTTTTATGTTTTCGGCCTAATGCTCTTCCAATGCGTAGGTCGAGTTTTAGCAAAATTATAGCGATTGCCGCGCCGCTGGCGCTTTCGGCCTGCGCGACGCCACCGAACCATATCAACGATGTGTGCGCCGTTTTCGACCAGAATGACGGCTGGTTCGACAATTGGCAGGCGGCGGCACAACGAACCGAGCAGAAATACGGTGTGCCGGTTCCCGTGCTGATGGCGACGGTGCGCAAGGAATCCGGCTTCAAGAGCAACGCCAGGCCGCCGCGCACCAAGCTGCTGGGCTTCATTCCCTGGAAACATATCTCCAGCGCCACCGGCTTCTCGCAGGCGCTCGACGGCACCTGGGCGCAATACCAGAACGAGACCGGAAGCTGGGCGGCGCGCCGCACCAGGTTTGCCGATGCCGTCGATTTCGTCGGCTGGTATCATTCCAAGACCGCCGACACGCTCGGCGTCGCCCGCAACGACACCTACAATCTGTATCTCGCCTACTATCTCGGCTGGAATGCCTACAAGCGCGGCAGTCGCGGCGACGCCGACGTGCAGCGCTATGCGCATGCCACCGAACAGATGGCGCAGGACTACGCCGCGCAGCTACGGCAATGCGCGCCCTAGCCTATTAACGGCTCTCAGCCGCCCTTGGGTTTGCGCGGCTTGCGCGTGGCGTCCTCGGCCTGTCGGCCGTCGCCGACAGTCGGCGGCATGATTGGTGCCACCTGGCTGCCGGCAGAGCTTGAGGTGCCGGTCTCTGAAACCTCGTCGCGAACCTCGTGACGGCGGGCTTTGGCGACCGCTTCGGCATTCTCCACTGCCTGGCCCTCGGCATCGGCTTCAACGCTGCCAGTCTTTCCATGCGGGCGCTTGGGCGGATCTCCGGCAAAGCCCGGGCCAACACCGTGGTTTGCATCATCCGGCACGCCCTCATTTGCGGCGTGCTCCTTGTCGAATTTGATCACCGGCTCCATTTTCGCCAGCACGTCGTCGGACAGCCAGCACAGGCTCATATGGCCGTCGCCGAGATTTTTGACTGGCGGCACCTTGGTTTCGCAAAGGTTGTCCGGCACCAGTTTCTTGTAGCCGCAGCGCGTCTGGAACGGACAGCCGGACGGCGGGTTCATCGCCGAAGGGATGTCGCCCTCCAGCACGATGTGCTTCTTGACCACGCTTGTGTCGGCGATCGGGATCGCCGACAGCAATGCCTCGGTATAGGGGTGATAGGGCGGCGCGAATATCTGGTCGGTCGTGCCTTGCTCAACGATATAGCCGAGATACATGACGACGACGCGGTCGGCGATGTAGCGCACCACCGACAGATCGTGGCTGATGAACAGCATCGTCGTCTTGTTCTTGCGCTGGATATCCATCAAGAGCTCGGTCACCGCGGCCTGGACCGACACATCCAGTGCCGAGACCGGCTCGTCGGCCACCACCACCTTGGCGTCGCCGGCAAAGGCACGCGCAACGCCGATGCGCTGTTTCTGGCCGCCTGAAAGCTGGCGCGGCTTGCGCGACTCGAACGCCCTCGGCAGCTTCACCAGGTCGAGCAATTCCAGCATTCGCTTGCGGCGGTCGGCCACCGTGTCGCCGACGTTGAACTTTTCCAGCGTACGGATGATCTGCGAACCGACCGAATGGCTGGGATTGAGCGTGTCGAACGGATTTTGGAACACCATCTGGATCGATGACACCGTGTCGACGCTGCGCTTCTCGATCCCGGTCGACTGAATCTCCTTGTTGCCGAGCTTGACGCGGCCGGAGCTTGCCGTTTCGAGGCCGAGCAGCACCTTGGCCAGGGTCGATTTTCCGCAGCCGGATTCGCCGACGATAGCGACGGTCTCGGATTCGCGCGCCATGAACGAGATCGTCTCGTTGGCCTTGACGACACGGCCCTCGCTCGAGCCGAACACTTCGCTGCCGCCGACCTTGTAGTACTTCCGGAGGTCTTCGATCTGGAGCACCGGCGCACCGGGCACCACCCGCTCGTTGACCTTCTTGGCGCCGGGTGGCAGCGCCTCCCAGTCGATCTCGTTGAAGCGCACACAGCGCGAGAAATGCCCGTCATGGCCTTCGACCGCGATCATCGGAATTTCGGCGGCGTTGCAGACGCCCTCGACGAAATGGTGGCAGCGCGGGCCGAAATTGCAGCCCTTCGGCCGCTCGTGCGGTAGCGGCAACTGCCCCGGGATGGATATCAGCGGCCGCGAATTCTTGTCGGCGCCCGGCAACGGGATCGAGCGGAACAGGCCTTGCGTGTAGGGATGGCGCATCCGGTCGAAGACGTCCTTGATCTTGCCGGTCTCCACCGCTTCGCCCGAATACATCACCGTGATGCGGTCGCAGGTCTCCAGGATCAGGCCGAGGTTGTGCGACACGAAGATCATCGAGGTGCCGAACTTCTCGCCCAGCCCCTTGACCAAGTCGACGATGCCGGCCTCCACCGTCACGTCGAGCGCTGTCGTCGGCTCGTCGAGCAGAAGCAGCGCCGGCTTCGACAGCAGCGCCATGGCAATGACGATGCGCTGCTGCTGACCGCCGGAAAGCTGGTGCGGGTAGGAACGCATCATGCGCTCGGGATCCGGCAGCTTCACCGCGCGCACCATTTCCAAGGCGCGTTTGTAAGCTTCGTCCTTCGACACCTTGTCGTGGATCAGTGGCACTTCCATCAGCTGCTGGCCGACCTTCATCGCCGGGTTCAGGCTAGCCATCGGTTCCTGGTAGATCATCGCGATCTTGTTGCCGCGGATAGCGCGCAGTTCCTCGTCGGACAATTCTCCCATGTCCTTGCCCTGGAATTTGATCTTTCCGCCGACGATCTTTCCTATGTTGGAGAGGTCGCGCATGATGCCAAGCGACACGGTCGACTTGCCGCAGCCGGATTCGCCGACAATACCCATCGCCTCGCCAGGCATGACCGTGCAGGAAAAATCCATGACGGCCGGGATCTCGCCCTTGCGGGTGAAGAAGGAGATCGACAGGTTCTCGATCTCGATGATCGGGCCATTCGTCGGCTTGGCGGGATTTCGAACTGCCTCATTCATGGGTCGCTCCAATCCTTGTTCTTCAGGCATGTCGGGCCGAACCCGGCATCGATCTTCCCGGCGTCAATCTTTGCCGGCATCAATCCTTCATAGACTGTTCGCGCAGCGAATCCGCCAGGAGGTTGAGGCCAAGCACGAACGACATCAATGCGATCGTCGGCGGCAGCGCCGGGTGGATGAAGGAGCGCAGCAGCCGGCTTGCATCCTTGATCGCCGTGCCCCAGTCCGGGCTTTCCGGCGCCAGTCCCAGCCCGAAATAGCCGAGCGTACCGAGCAGGATCGTGGTGTAGCCGATGCGCAGGCAGGCGTCGACGATAAGCGGCCCGCGCGCATTGGGCAATATCTCCCACAGCATGATGTACCAGGGCGATTCACCGCGCGTTTGTGCCGCCGCAACATAGTCGCGCGTTTTGATATCCATGACCAGGCCGCGCACGATGCGGAACACGCCGGGGCTGGAGGCGAACACCACCGCCACGAAGATGTTGAGCTGGTTGGGATCGATGTGGATGATCTTGAACGGATCGGCATCGAAGACAAGGCCTGCATAGATCCAGCCGCCAAGTACCAACGTCAGGCCAAGCAGGATATAGAGGCGGTCGGGGCGGTTCTTGTAGCGCGTCCAGAACAGCACACTGAAGAAGATGATCGGAAACAGGAAGAACAGCCCTGCCATCGCGTAGGGGATCGGCGTGTCCATGATACCCGGCGTCACCAGCAGGTAAAACAGGAGGATCACCGGGAAGGCCAGCACAAGGTTGGCGAGGAAGGACAGCACCGTATCGATCTTGCCGCCATAATAGCCGGCCGGCAGGCCGAGCGTAATGCCGACCATCAGCGCAAAACCGGTCGCCGCCGGCGCGATGATCAGCACGATCTGGCTGCCATAGACCATGCGGGAGAACACGTCCCGGGCGAGCTTGTCGCCGCCGAAATAGTATACAAGTTTCGACGCCGGCTCGATTGCGCCCGGCAGCGCGTCCTTCATGATCGGCACTTGGGCGAGCGGATCGAAGGGCGAGATGGTCGACGCGAAGATCGCCGTAAACAGCCAGAACAGGCAGATGCCGACGCCGACGATGCCGACGCCGCTGTCGAAAAGCTGGCCGTAAAGCCCTAGCTTCTTCTTGTAGCCGAAGCTCGCCCCCATCACCAGGGCGAGAGCGATCCAGACCGGCCAGAAGCGGGCAAGCACGCCGAGTACGACGTTGAAGGCGCTGAGATATTCGACCTGCATCCGCCCGGTCTCCTATTGAACTCTGATGCGCGGATTGAGGAACGCGTAGCCGACATCGGAGATGAGCTGTGTGATCAGGACGATAAACACCGAGACCAGCGAGCAGCCGAGCAGAAGATCGATGTCGTTGTTGCCGGCGGCCTCGACCAGGGTGTAGCCGAACCCCTGGTAGCGAAACATCACCTCGACGATGACGACGCCGGTGAGCAGCCAGGGGAACTGCAGCATGATGACCGTGAATGGCGCGATCAGGGCGTTGCGCAGAGCGTGCTTTATCACCACGCTGCCGAAGGAGAGGCCCTTCAGCCGGGCGGTTCGGATATATTGCTGGGTCATCACCTCGACCATCGAGGCGCGGGTCATGCGAGCGATGTAGCCGATGCCGTAGATCGCCAGCGTCATCACCGGCAAGGTGAAATTATAGAAGGTGATGCCCTGGCTGGCCGAGGCCGCCGAACCGTTCAGCACGCCGAGCCAGGAGGCAAAGATCACGGTGAAGATGACGCCCGAAACATATTCGGGCGTCGCCGTCGAGGCGATCGAAGCCACCGACAATGTGCGGTCGGTGCGTGAACCCTCGCGCATACCGGCGAGAATACCTATCAAAAGCGAGATCGGCACCATTACGGCCAGCACGCAGAGCATCAGGATGCCGGTGGCGCTGAGCGCCGGAAAGAGTTTCGAAGCGACCGTCGTCTTGAACTTGGTCGAGCAACCGAAATCGCCTTGCAGGATGCCGGAGAATGTCGGCACGACCGGATCGTTGCAGAAGGAGAAACGCTGTGCGGGCTTGCCGGTCGCCGGGTCGGTCACCGGCTGCTTGGGCATGATGCCCAGCCATTGACCGTAGCGGATAAAGAAATTCTGCCGATAGCCATGGTTGACCAGCCAAGCCTCAAGCTGCTCGGCGGATGTGTGCATTTCGGTCTGGCTGATCGCGAGCTTCTTCAGATTAGGCCCGAGATTGACCAGGAAGAAGACGATCATCGTCAGGCACAGCATCGTCACTGCCATGGTGCCGAGACGCCTGATAACGAAAGAAAGCATGGCGGTCCCCTGCCGGTCGGGTTGGGGGGTGGAACCGGTTTGCAAGCCGTGCGCTGCCGCCAGCGGCAGAACAAGCCTTCAGACCAGTCCCAGATGCAATACCCTTTTTATTGCAGACCCAGGCCGAAGAGTCCGCAACTTTTTGCCGCGCCGACTTTCGGACCAAGGACCATGCAAAGAGCGAGGGAAAGGGGCGACACGCCCCTTTCCGGATCGTCCGGTCAGGCCTGGTCGAGCCAGACCTTGCCGTAGTCGCGCTCGAAGGTCGGGTGCATCTTGTAGTTCTGCACCGCCTTGACCGAATGGCTGTAGAGCTTGCGCCAATAAGGCTGGATGATAATGCCGGAATCCTGCAGGATCTGCTCGATATCCTTCATCATTTCCTTGCGCTTGGCGGCGTCGGCAACTGCCAGCGCAGCGTTGAGCTTGGCATCCCACTCCGGATTCGACCAGGCCGTCTCGTTCCAGGCCTCACCTGTGCGATAGCCGATCGCCAGAACCTGGACGCCGAGCGGCCGCATGTTCCAGTTGGTCATCGACAGCGGATACTTCGTCCAGTCGTTCCAGAAGGTCGAACCCGGCAGCACCGTACGCTTGACCTTGATGCCGGCGTCGCGCATCTGCGCGGCGATCGCATCGCCTGTGTTCTTGTGCCAGTCTTCGTCGACCGTGATCAGTTCGTGCTCGAAATCGGCCTGGCCGGCTTCCGCCATCAGCGCCTTTGCCTTGGCCGGGTCGCGAGCAATCTTCGGCAATTCATAGTATTCCGGATGGATCGGGGCGACATGGTGGTTTTCGGCAACCGTGCCGGCATTGCCGTAGCCGAGTTGCAGGACGACATTGTTGTCGACCGCGAGCTGCAGGGCGTTGCGAACCTTCTGGTCGCCGTAAGGCTTGTTGGTCACATTGGTACGGCAGACGATCGTCGAGGCGGTGACGATCTCCGACTTCACCAAATCCATGCCGTCGAGGATCGACACATAGTCGGCCGACGTCTCGAAGTTGGTGTGCACCTCGCCTGCCTCGAAAGCGCTGACCATCGCCGCCGGATCGGTGCCGTAGTCGATGAACTCGATGCCGTCGAGGAAGACGTCACCATCCCACCATTTGTTGTCTTCGCGGCGCTTGTAGACCACTTTCTGGCCGACATCGTAGGAGACCAACTCGAACGGGCCGGTTCCGATCGGGCAGGACTTGAAGTCGCCGCCCTTCTCGTCGAAGGTCTTGTGGACGATAAGGCCGGGATAGTCGCACACGTTGGGAATGAGGGCGATATCCGGCTTGCTGAGCGTCAGCTTGACCGTGTGATCGTCGACCTTGGTAACCGCGCTCTCATCCAGCTTGTCATCCTTGACCAGCGAACCGAGGCGACCGGGCATGGAATTGCCTTCGGCTTTCTTGTCGGCCCAACGCTTGAGGTTGAAGATGACGTCGTCTGCGGAGAACGGATCGCCGTTGTTCCAGGTGACGCCCTTGCGCACATGCAGCGTGTATTCGGTAGCGTCGTCATTCACGTCCCAGCTCTCCAGCAGATAGGGGCGGAACGTGTATTCGGTGGTGTATTTGACCAGCGGCTCGAGCGCCTGGCGCTCGGCATTGGCGATTTCCGACCAGTCGGCCTTGCGCGGATCCTTCGGATCCTTGATCCATTGCGCGACCTTCAATACGCCGCCTTTCTTGCCCTGGACCTCTTCCGCCTTGGCCGGCGTCGGGTCTGCAAGGCCAAGCATGCCATAGGCCATCGCCGTCGACGCGCCGAAGACGCTGGCGAGAGCTAGAAATTCGCGACGATCCATCTTGCCTGCCTTGGCGTCTTCGGCCATGGCCAGGATGTGATCGGGAACGCGGTCGCCGTTACTCTTGTAGATCGTCATGACTTACTCCCATTGTTGGCTTTCTGCCTTTTAACATTCCGCATCCTCGCCATGATGTCAAAGACGGCAGGGATTGGGAACATGCCAAGGAATGTGCAACTTTGAAAGCAGGGCGGTTCGCGCGATAACGACAGTCTTGGCGCAAATTTGCTACTGCGCCAGGGATTTCGTCCGAAATCCCCACAGGCAATTAAACTGGGACATTCGCCGCTGCGCCACTCGTTCTCAGGCAACCAGTTGTTCTGCGCGAACGGCCGGTTTCAATATTCCCGTTCGTAGAAAACACCGCCTTTTGCTTCGCCGGCGTCGGTTGCCTCGCCACGCAGCTTGACGCCGCGCCCAACGTCGAGATCGACGGTTGCCTTGCCCGAGCCCGGCCTGTCGCCCTTCTGGATCGTCACATAGGTACGGTCGTTGAGATACTTGCCCGCCGAGACGGCGGTGCCACCCTGTTCATCGGTGATTACGTCGAGATCGTCGACGCCGATTGCGCTGCGCAGGTTCTGCAGCAGTGAGGTCGAGCCGCCGACGCCGGCCAGTTGTCCGGCAGCCTCGGCAAGCTGCGCGATCTGCAGCGGCGACAGGTTCGACATCGAACGGCCGAAGATCAGCTGCGCCAGCACCTCATCCTCCGGCAACGCGGGTACCGAGGAGAAGGTGAATTTCGGGTTGTTCGCCTCGCCTGACACCACGATAGTCACGGTGGCGCTGGTCGTCTTCGATTGCGCCGTGAGATTGAGGTAGGGCACCAGAGAGCCGGAAAAGCCGACGGTGCCTTCCGTGAAGGTCAGCCGCTTGGCAAGGATCGTCAACCGTCCGCGCCGCAAGGTGAAGGTGCCGACCGCCTGGGGTGACGATGCCGGGCCGGTCAGCCGCAGCGAACCGCCGAGCTCGGCGTCGACACCCCTGCCCTGGATGAAGATCTGGCTCGGCGCATTGACCGTGACGTCGAGATTGAGGCCGTTGCCGCCGCCGCCACTGCTTGCAGCGGCCGGGCGCAACGCCTTGTCCTGCGCACGCACGGCGGCCGGCGCATTCTTGTGCTTGACGTTGAGCTCGGCCAGCGAGCCGGGCAGCTTTTCGGGTACGGTGATGACGGTCTTGGCCAGGTTGACCGTACCGGAAATCACCGGCGCGGAGGTGAGCGGTCCCTTGACGGTCAGGTCGCCGCCAAGATTGGCGGTGACCACCTTGCCGTCGGTATAGCGGCCATCGACGAGCTTGACCGACAGGTCGGCCGGAAAACCTTTTGCCGGATCGATGCCGACGGTGCCGCTGGCCGAAAGGCTGCCGCGTGTCGACAGCGTGCCGGTCAGGCGGTTGATCCTGGCCACGCCATTGCCGATAGCGACATCGGCAGTGATGTCGTTGATCGCAAGCCCCGATCGCGCATCGACCAGACGGGCGCCCGACGTGCGGACCGTGCCTGAGATCACCGGCGACGTCGCCGGGCCGCGCACCTGCACATCGACGTCGGCCGTGCCGCTGAGGGACAGGCCTTGCGCGGCGAGTGTCCTGGTGAGGAAGGCGAACGGCACCTTGCCGGAAAAGTTGAGATCAAGGGTGGGCGCGCCTGATGTCGTCATCGTGCCGCCGCCCTTGAGGCCGAGGCCGGCGGCATCGCTCATGTTGGCGTCGAAGGTCAGTCTGTTGCCCGAATACGTACCTGAGGATGAAACGCCAATGCCGCCGAAACCTGCACCACGGGTCTGCGACGTCTGAACGCCTGCGGCGTCGATCTTGAAGGCAACGGCCGGATTGGCCGGCGCGCCCGTCACCTTCACCGTGCCCGAGATGGAACCGGCGGCATCGAGGCCCGGCGAAAAACTGTTGGCTATCGAGATCGGGACGCGGGCCAGCGTCGCGTTGAGGTCGAACGCCTGCCCAGCCTTGCCCGTGACCGTCGCCGTGCCGCCGCCGAGGTTGAGCACCAGCCTGTCGAGGCTGGTCACTCCATTGGCGATGTTGATGGTCGAGGCCTGGGCGATGGCCGCCTTGATGCCGCGGATGGTCGCCTCGCCGGAGGCAAGTTCGACCGTCGTCGTGCCCTTGACCGCCTTGACCCGGCCGGCCGCCCTCAGCGGAATATCCTTGACGGTGGCGCCACCGGAAAAGCCGGTCCATTCGCCGTCGCGCTTGAGATCGACGTTGACGCCCCGAATAGCCGTTCCGCCGGAAGTTACGCTGTCGGCACGGATTTTGCCCGAGATCACCGGTGCCGCCAGATAGTTGGCGATCAGCGCATCGATGCTCACGGCCTTGGCCGAGACATCGCCGCGCGAGATCGAGGCCGTCGTCGCCTTGACGGCGACTTGCGGCACGGTACCCGCCTTGGAGAAGGCGATCGTGCCGCGCACATCGCCATCGGCCTTTTCCAGTGCCAGGGCCGCAAGCGGACCGATATCGGGCAGGTCGAGCGCCACGGTGCCGGCCGGAACGAAGGAATCGTCGAGCGCCAGGTCGCCGGAGATACGGTTCTTGCCGAGCGACAGCAAAAGCCCGTTGATGGCGCGTTTGCCGTCCGATGTCGCCAGCACGGCGCTGCCCTGCAGCGGTTGGCCGCCGACATTTCCGGTGAGTCGCACATTCGCAGCCGGGTTGGCGGCATCAGCCTTGCCGGTGGCAGTAAGCTTCAGACCGGTGATCTCGCGCGCCGCGACCGAAAGCCTGTCGCTGTTGACAGTCAGCGACAGATCCGGCGCGATGCTGGCACCTTGCGCATTCAGCGCGAAAGAGATGGCGCCTTTGGCGTCCTTGGATAGCAGCGAGACGTCGCCTAGCGCGCCTTTGACGTCGGCGCTGAGCTTGTTGTCGGCAAGGCTCGCCTGGCCGTCTGCCGTCAGCGAACCGGACGACAGCCTGACGGTATTGGCGGTGACACTGCCATTGGCGTCCCGCTTCAGCGCGGCACTGAATTGCGTTCGCTCGGCGAGCACGCCACGTACCGCCCCCGGCAGTGCCGCCGAGGCGGCGTCCGCCTTGACATTGAGGTCGACGGCGCCGTCGGCCAGCGAGACCCGCCCTTTGAAGCCGCTGTTCAACGCGTCGCTGGTCACCGTGCCGCTATCGATGACGATGGCATCGGCGGCAAGGCTGCCGGCGAGTTTGGCGGTGACCTTGCCGGCGATCAGCGGCGCGATAGTCGGATTGTCGAGGCCGATTTTTTCGGCAGTCACGGTGCCGGAGATCGGCCCGCTCCGGGCTTTCACATCAAAGCGATCGGAGTGCAGCGCAAGCGTGATGCCCTCGATCATAGCTAGATTGGTGGCGGCCGATGGCAGCGTCGCGGAAATGTCGAGCTTCGGCTGGGCGCCCTGCCCGGCCGCCGTTAGCGATATCGCCTGTAGCTCGAGCTTGATCGGGCTCTCCTTGCTGCCAAGCGACAACGGCAGGCTCGGACCGGTAGAGGCCAGGTGGAGCGAAAAATCGCTGGCACCGTTCGGATTGATGGTGCCGGCTGCCTTGCCGGAGATCTTCTCGCCGGCAAGCGTCGCCTGCTCGATGGCCAGGCCGCTGGCCGACGAGAAACGGCCTGCTGCGTCGAGATCCAGCGGCCCGAGCCCAGCCTGCCGGGTCTGGCTGGTTTCGGCGCCGTTGAGCCGGGCGGTGAAGCGAATATCTGGGGCAGCCGACGATCCGGTGACCTGCGCGGTGCCGCTGAGCACGCCCACGGCATCGAGACCCGGTGAAAAATCATTGGCAAGCGCTGCCGGCACCGCCGACAAGGTGGCAGCGAGATCAAGCGTCTGGCCGGCCGTACCCGACACGGCAACCGAACCACCGCCGACACCGAGCGCCAATTTCTCTATGCTCACCCTGCCATTGGCGATTGTCAGCGCTGATGGCTGCGCGACAGCTGCCTTGATGCCGCGGATGGTCGCCTCGCCCGAGGCAAGCTCGATGCTGGTGGTGCCGTTCGCAACCCTGACCCACCCGGACGCGCTGGCCGGAATGCCGGCGACCGTGGCGCCGCCGCTAAAGCCGGTCCAGTCGCCATCGCGCTTCAGGTCGACATCGATGCCGCTGATCACCGTGGGTCCGGAGGTGATCGTGTCGGCCTTGATCTTGCCGGCGATTGCCGGTGCTTTGAGATAATTGGCGACCAGCGCGTTGACGGCGATTGTCTTCGCCGCCAGTTCGCCGCGCGAAATCACGGTGCTCGTCGCATCGATCGCGACCGTCGGCGCTCCGTTGTCGTTCGCAAAGCGGATGGTGCCGCGCACGTCGCCGGCTACCGACTGGCCTGTGAGTGCGGCCAGCGGAGCAATATCGGCGGCATCGAGGGTCAACGTGCCGAGCGGCAGCAGGTTGTCGTCGAGCCCGAGGTCGCCGGAGACCTTGTTGTCGGCTAACGAGACGGCAAGTCCATTGATGGAGCGCTTGCCGTCGGTTGTGACCAGCGATGCCTTGAGGTCGAGCGGCTGGTCGTCGACCGAGCCGGTCAGCGAGACATCGGCGGCGGGACTGGCGATATCGGCCTTGCCGCTCGCGCTCAGCTTGATCTGCTTCACCGTATGGCCGGACGCCGTCAGGCTGTCGCTGTTGGCCGAAACCGAGAAATCCGGTGCGCTGCGCGCGCCGCTTGCGGTAAGCCCGAAACCGACGGCGCCGCCGACGTTGGCGCCGACCAGCGGCGACAGCACCGACACGTCGCCCAGCGTACCCTTGATATCGGCTCGGATATCGGTGCCTTGCACACTGGCGGTGCCGCTGGCGCTAAGCGTACCGGAGGTGAGTTGCAATGCGTTGGCGGCGAACGCACCGTCCGGGTCGCGTGTCGCGGTTGCGGAAAACTGCACGCGCTCACCGAGAACCGAGCTGATTTGCGGCGGCAGCGCCGTCGAAGCCGCGTCGGCATTCATCTTGAGCGTCATCGACAGATCGGCAAGCGCCACTGTGGCTGTTACGGACGCATTGAGCGCGTCGCTGCGTAGCGTGCCTTTATCGACGACAATCTGTTCCTTGCTGACGGAGCCGGCGAGACCGGCGCTGACCCTGCCCGTTATCAGCGGCGCCAAAGTCGCGACGTCGGTGTTCAGGCCGGCCGCCGTCAGCTTGATGGTGACCGGCCCGCTACGGTTCTGGATGTCGAAACCATCGGAATGCACTTGCCCGATCAGGTCGTCCACCCGCGTGCCGCCCGCCACCACCGAGACCAGCGACGCGCTGATATCCATCATCGGCGCCTTGCCATCGCCGAAAGCGCGGGCCGTGGCATCCTTGATTGCCACGGTTATCGGTTGCGCCTCGCTGCCGAGGCTGAGCACGATCGGCGGCCCCTTTGCGGCGAGCTTCACCGAAAGGTCGCTGGCGCCGTTCGGATCGACAATGCCGGCAGCGGTCGCGTGCAAGGCGCCGCTGTCGATATTGGCGCGCTCGACATCGACGCCGCCGGCCGCGGTCGCCGTGCCGGCGAGGTCGAAGGTGGTCTTGCCGGCAAACAGCGGTTTCAGGGTTTCGGGCAGGAAGCGCTCGAATTCGCCATCGCCGTTGGCCTCGACATAATGACCCTTGTCGGTGAGCTGATGGCGACCGGTAAGCTGGGTGACGATCCGGCCGTCGACAACGAAGGTCCCGATGCCATTCCAGTTGGCGAGCGGTCCGGTGCCGGAAACGACAATGTTGACCGGCGGCGCGCCCGGCAGGTTGAGCAGGTTGGCGATGATGCCGCCGGCCGGCTCGGATGCCTTAAGGTCGAGGTCGAGCTTGTTGTCGGCCGGCGCGAAATGGGCTTTGGCGTCGACCGTGCCTTGCTTGCCGTCGTGGCGAACGATGTTGAGGTTGGTCTCGATCGCCAATGGTGAGGCGTCCGCCTTGAGCGCTCCCTTGGCTGCAAGTTCGGCGACACCGCTGCCGGCCAGAGCCTGCCCGAGCGCGATTTCGGGAAGGTCGAGTTGCCTGACGTCGATGGAAACCGGCAGCGTCGTCGCTCCGCTCTGGCTCGACTGTGTAGTGGCCACCGGCAGCCTTGCCAACTCGATACGCTCGGCCCCAATGCGATCGGCGCTGAAGCTCTTCGACAGGAGTGCCAGCGGCGACCAGTCGACGGCCACGTTGCGCGCCACCATCCAGGCGCCTTCGCGATCCTCCAGAATGACATGATCGACCCTCAGCGCGCCCGACCAGATGCCTTCGATGCCGACGACAGTCACCTTGCGATCACCGGTCGAGGCCATGGTCGAGATGATGCCGGCAAGGTTTTCGCGGCCGCGCTCGGTTTTGGTCAGCACGACGACCGCCCCCACCGCCGCTGCCACGACGATGAGCAGCGTGTAGAAAAGAATACGGAGGATGCGCCTGAATATTGCCATCAGAATGCCTGGCCGATGCCGGCATAAATGCCGAAATGAGGATCGTCAGGACCGCGGTTGAGAGGCACCGCCGCGTCGACGCGCAGCGGCCCGAACGCCGTCAGATAGCGCAAGCCTACACCCGCGCCGACCTTCATGTCCGAAAAATCGGGGACCTGCCTGGTCGACACCGTGCCGGCATCGACGAACGGCACGACGCCGATCTTGTCGGTGACGGCGATGCGCATCTCGACCGAGGTCTCGAAGAAGGAAAGCCCGCCGATCGGCTCTCCATTGCTGTCCTTCGGGCCGATGCCTTGATAGGCATAGCCGCGCACCGAACCGCCGCCGCCTGAGTAGAAGCGTCGATCTGCCGGAACATCTTGAAGACTGGCGCCGATGATAGAGCCGATGGCGACACGTTCGGCGAAAACGAATTTCGAGGCCGAATCGAGTGACTGGTAGGCCGACCCCTCGCCCTTCAGCTTGACAAACGCAGCCCCGCTCAAAATGTCGTAGCTCGGCTCGCCATAGGCCAGCACCCTGAAGCCCCGGGTCGGATTGAGCTTGCTGTCGCGATTGTCGTAGACATATTGCAGTGGAATGCTGGCGATCAGATAGGTGTGCTTGCCGAAAGCGTCGTGGATCCTCGAATAATCCAGCGCGACTTGCGCGGAAACCGTCTGCTTCTTGTCCAGTTCGTAGGATAGGCCGGTGCTGCCCTTGACCGAGAAATGGTCGTAGGCGTCGGGGTGTTGCAGCACGGTATTGACGCTGGCAATGAATTTCGACGCCGGCCCGACCACGCCCGGCTTTTCGAACATGACGCCGGCATTGTAATTGAGCTGGGTCAAGTCGTTGCTGCCGATGCCGCTGATCTTGCCGTCGATGCGCAGCTTTTCGGCGCGGCCAAACAGATTGCGATGCCCCCAATAGCCTTCGAGGCCCAGCCCTTCGGTGTTTGAGAAGCTGCCGCCAATGCCGAAATAGCGCGGCTTGCGTTCGCTTACCTGGACACCGATCGGGATGTTGCCCTCGGCGTCGAGAGCGTCGGCTTCCTTCACCGTCACGCTGTTGAAGACCTCGAGCCCGAGCAGCCGGTCGCGCGCATCGTCGATCTCATCGGGCGAATATTGGCGGCCGCGCTTAAGGCCGGTCATATATTCGGTGAAGTCGCGGTCGACCTTTTCCGTGCCCTCGACAGTGGTGTCGCCATAGCCGGCGACCGGGCCGGCCGCGACGGCAAGCGTCACGTCGAGCGTCGAACCAGCGTGCTCGGCGACGATCTCGCGGCCCGTCACCTTGGCCAGCGGCCTGCCTTCTTGCTTGAGTGCCCGCACGATCGCCGCCTCGGCCTTGAGCACGGCGCCCGAACTGGCGTCACCGCCGGCGATCAGACCGAAATCGGCACTTGCCAGCCCCGCCGCATCGCCTTCCAGCCTGATGTTGCCAAGCGTGAATTTCGGCCCGGCTGCTATGCTTATCACCACCGGTATCGGCTGCGGACCCGAAAACTCGGCATCGGGCGGCAGATCGTCGAGCGGCTTGCCCTGAATAGTGATGGTGACGACACCCTCGTAGCGGGCGTCACTGTAGAGTGCGGCAACAAGTTGCTCACGGTCGCTGCGCGCCTTGGCCAGCAGGCCGAGAGAACCGGATACCGGGTGTTCCTCGTCGGCCTTCAGCGCCGAGGCGTTTTCGAGCTTCTCGGCGAGATCCTTGTCGGCGTCCGGCGCCTCGATCGTCACCGCATAGCGCAGCGGGTCGACGATATCGGCATCTTCGTCTTTGGATCCCCACAGCTTGATGCCGAAAATCTCGAAGGCCGCCGCACTTCCGGTTTCGGCAACAAGTGCCGTAGAGCACAACAATGCGAAAAGCAGGGCGCGCGAAAGCGCGCGCCGTGGCGCGGTTCCTCCCGACATCTGCCTTTCATACGCCGGCATTACGCTCCTAGCCTAGCTCGCAAACCTAAAATTGGAATGAAGTTCTGAAGCACTCGTAAAGGGGCCACAATCCAATTGCTGAAATAGACAGGGCTTGGAACTCACACCTTCTGCGTCGCCGCAAGAAAGCGTGATCCCCTGTCCTATGGAGCTACTACCGGTCACCGGCCGGAAAGCAAACCGTTGGCAGGCGGATCCTGCCGCGTCCCGATGTTGACAAGCGCGACTGAAGCTTGAAGATTTCTGGACGTAAGCACTTGTCTGGAGGGGTTTATGGCAATGCGCGCGGCTCGTGGTCTATCGATTCTTTTCCTTCTCTTTTTTGCCTGGAGCGGTGTCGCGCAAGCGGCCGAAGCCCGGCGGGTGGTGACATCGGACAATTCCGACTATTTCGGTTTCGATCTCAGATCCGACCAGAATGTCAGCCTCGACCAGTGCAAGACCACCTGCCTCGGCGACCCGGCCTGCCGCGCCTTCACCTACAACCTCAAGGCCAAATGGTGCTTCCTTAAATCCGACTACAATTCGTTGAAACCCTTCGGCGGCGCCGTCGCCGGCAAGATCGTCAACATCGATGGCGATCCCGACATCGGCGCTCCACCCGAACTCGCCTTCTTCCCCAAATGGATGGCCGACCAGGCCCAGCAATACCGCAACAAGCTCACAGGCCCAACCTACACCAAGCCGACAGAAGGGCTGACGGCGCTGAGGGCCGCCGCCGAACAGTCGGCGCTGACGGGCGACCATCGCTCGGCCATGCACAAATACGAAGCGGCGGTTTCGGTGCTGCCGGATGATGGCCAGCTCTGGCTCGAGCTGGCGCGCGAAACGCTTGCCGTCCATCCGACCGCCAACAGCTCGGAGCCGTCGACCCTGCCGGCGAACGCCACTTCCGCTGCCTTCAACGCCTACAAATTGCTGCGCACCACCAAGACGCGCGCCGACGTGCTGGCGCTGCTCGGGGACGGCCTTGATCGCCGCGATCTCTACAGGCCGGCCCTGCAGGCCTACGAGGCGAGCCTCGCTCTCGTCAATTCGCCGGCAGTCAGGGCCGCCTATCAGGATCTCAAGGCCCGCAAGGGCTTCCGCGTCATCGATCATACCGTCGATGCCGACACCAGCGCGCCACGCATCTGCGCGCAGTTCTCCGAGGAACTGGTCAAGACCGGCGTCGACTACTCGCAGTTCGTTACTGTCGACAACGCCGCTCCCAAGGGCGTCGAAGCCAAGGACAAGCAGATCTGCGTCGAAGGACTCGAGCACGGCCAACATTATGACGTGACCTTCCGCGCCGGCTTGCCGGCCGCCATTGGCGAGGTCACCGCGGCACCGGTGGTTCTGTCGATCTACGTGCAGGACCGCGCGCCTTCGGCCCGCTTCACCGGCGATAGCTTCGTGCTGCCCGCCGGCGCACGCCGCGGTATACCGGTCGTCACCGTCAACATGAATGCCGCCCAAATGAAGCTCTTCCGCATCGGCGACCGCTCGCTGGCCCAGCTTCTGTCGGGATATCAGTTCCTGCGCCAGCTTGACGGCTACGACATTTCGAACATCTCCGAACAGATGGGCGAGCCGGTCTGGCAAGGCCAGCTCGACATCGCCAACGACCTCAACAAGGAAGTCACCACCTCCTTCCCAATCGACGAGGCTTTGCCGAAGCGCAAGCCCGGCGTCTATGTGCTGACCGCACAAGCCGTCAACGATCGCAGCGACGACTATGATTCGCACGCCACGCAATGGTTCGTCGTCTCCGATATCGGCCTGTCGACCTATACCGGACAGGATGGGCTGAACGTCTTTGCCCGTTCGCTCGCAACCGCCAAGCCGATCGCCGGCGCCGAGCTGACGCTGCTGGCCAGGAACAATGAAATCCTCGGCACCGCGACCACCGACGCGGAAGGGCGGGCGGTGTTCAATCCCGGCCTGACGCGCGGCGACAGCGGCATGGCCCCGGCCGTGCTGATGGCCAAACAGGGCGACGACGATTTCGTCTTCCTCGATATGGGCCGCGCCGGCTTCGACCTGTCCGACCGTGGCGTCGCCGGACGGCCGGCACCTGGCGCGCTCGACGTCTATGCCTGGACCGAGCGCGGCATCTACCGCGCCGGCGAAGATGTCCATGTCGCGGCCCTTGCCCGCGACAGTGCCGCCAAGGCGGTCGAGAACCTGCCGCTGACCTTCATCTTCTCGCGGCCCGACGGCGTCGAGGACCGCCGCATCGTCAGCGACGGCGCATCGGCCGGCGGTCACGCTGTCGACCTGCCGCTGGAACCCAACGCCATGCGCGGCACCTGGACGGTGGCGATCCATACCGATCCCAAGCAGGCGGCGGTCGCCAGCCAGATGTTCCTGGTCGAGGACTTCGTGCCGGACCGCATCGAGTTCGACCTGTCCTCCGACAAGCAGGAGATCGCCCAGGGCGAGACCGCCAACATTACCGTCGACGGCCGCTTTCTCTACGGCGCGCCGGCCGCGGGCCTCGCGCTCGAAGGCGAATTGACGCTGTCGACCGCCCGCGATTGGGACCGCTTCAAAGGCTATTCTTTCGGTCTGGCCGACGAACAGTCGGCTGAACCGACGGTGACGCCCTTCACCGGCCTGCCGGTGGTCGGCGAGGACGGCAAGGCGACTTTCCCGGTCTCCGTCGATCAATTGCCATCCACCACCAAGCTGGTCGATGCAAAGGTCACTGTCAGGATGCGTGAAACCGGCGGCCGTGCCGTCGAGCGCTCGCTGAATATCGGCATCCGCCCGCAGGGCCACATGATCGGCATCCGCCCGGATTTCGACGACGACGAGGTGCCGCAAGGCGGCACGGCCAAGTTCAGCCTGATCGCTGTCGACCCAGACGGCAAGCGTGAGGCGCTGAAGGGCGCGCAATGGTCGCTGGTCAAGGTCGAGCGCAGCTACCAGTGGTACCGCTCGAGCAACTCCTGGAACTATGAGCCGGTCACCTTCACCAAGGCGGTGACCAACGGCCAGGTCGACCTGAGCGCCGATGGCGAGGCGACGGTGTCGCTGCCGGTCGACTGGGGCCGCTACCGGCTCGAGATCGAGACAGCGGATCCGGAAGGCCCGGCCACCAGCTACGAGTTCGACGCCGGCTGGTATGTCAGTTCCACCACCACCGAAACGCCCGACGGCCTAGAGATCGCCCTCGACAAGGATACCTATGCGGCGGGTGAAGTGGCCAAGCTCAAAGTGTCGCCGCACTTTGCCGGCGAGCTGCTCGTCACCATCGGCGCCGACAAGCTCCTGAAGACCGTCACCGCCAGCGTGCCGGCCGGCGGCAGCACCGTCGACATCCCGGTCGGCGACGACTGGGGTGCCGGCGCCTACGTCACGGCAACGCTGTTCAGGCCGGGCGATGCGCAAGAGACGCGTATGCCGGCGCGCGCCATCGGCGTCAAATGGCTGAAGCTCGATCCCGGCTCGCGGAAGCTTGCCGTCAGCTTGGCGCCGCCGGACAAGACCATGCCGCGCCAGCAGCTGTCGATCCCGGTGGCCGTAGCCGGCGTGCAGCCCGGCACCAACGCCTATGTCATGGTCGCGGCCGTCGACGTCGGCATCCTCAACCTGACCAACTACAAGGTACCGGATCCGGAGAACTGGTTCTTTGGCCAGCGCATGCTCGGTCTCGAGGTTCGCGACATCTATGGCCGGCTGATCGACGGCTCGCTGGGCACAACCGGTAAGCTGCGCACCGGCGGCGACGGCGCCAACATGCAATCGCAAGGCAGTCCGCCGACCGAAAAGCTGGTCGCCTTCTTCTCCGGCCCGGTCCAGCTCGACTCCGACGGCAAGGCGCGGATCGACTTCGACATACCGCAGTTCAACGGTACCGTGCGCGTCATGGCCGTCGCGTGGACAAAGGAAGCAGTCGGCCATGCCCAGTCCGACGTCATCGTTCGCGATCCGGTGGTGATCACCGCCGGCCTGCCGCGATTCCTGGCGCCCGGCGATTCCGCCGTCATGCGGCTCGATGTCGCCGACACCGACGGCCCTGCTGGCGACTACAAGCTGACCATCGACACGACGGGCGACCTGTCTACCGGCAGTGCCGCCTTGCCTGAAAAGCTGACGCTGGCCAAAGGCAAGCGGCAGACGCTGACCGTGCCGTTGATTGCGCGGACCGCGGGCAACGCCTCGATCACCATCAAGCTTGCGCATGCCGACGGCACCGCTGTCGAGCAGACGCTCTATGTGCCGGTGCGCCCAGCGCAACTGCCGGTGACCACCCGCATGGTCGTCGACCTCAAGGGCAATGGCGGCGCGCTGCGCGTCGACAAGGAACTGCTGGCGGCAAGCCTGCTCGATGGCGCTTCGGTCAGCGTCGGCGTTTCGCAGGCGGCTGCCTTCGATGTACCGTCGCTGCTGATGACGCTCGACCGCTATCCCTATGGTTGCGCCGAACAGACCACCAGCCGCGCCATGCCGCTTCTCTACGTCAACGAGATGGCTTCCGGCATCGGCATGGCCAGCGACCCCGATCTGCATGGCCGCGTCCAGGACGCTATCTACAAGGTGCTGAGCTACCAGGCATCGGCCGGCAGCTTCGGCCTGTGGGGTCCGGGTTCCGGCGATCTGTGGCTCGACGCCTATGTCACCGATTTCCTGACCCGGGCGCGCGAGCAGAAATACGACGTGCCGGCTTTGGCGATGAACCAGGCGCTGAGCAATCTGCAGAACGCGATCGGCTACGATCAGGACGTCCAGGATCGCGGCAGCGAGATCGCCTATGCGCTCTATGTGCTTGCCCGCAACAAGAAGGCCTCGGTCGGCGATCTGCGTTATTATGCCGACACCCAGCTCGAAGCCTTTACCAGCCCGATGGCCGTCGCCCAGTTGGCGGCGTCTCTCGCGCTCTACGGTGACACCCAGCGCTCGGAGGCAACCTTCCAGGCCGCGCTGCAACTGGCCAAGTCGACGCCCGAATATGACTATTACCGGTCCGACTATGGCTCGCCGCTGCGCGACGGCGCGGCGATCCTGGCGCTTGCCGCGGAAAGCAAGCCGGTGCCGACCATCGTGCCGGCGCTGATCCAACTAGTGACCAGGGAACGCGCCGACGCCAGGTGGACCAGCACACAGGACGAGTCCTGGATGCTGCTGGCGGCCCGCGCGCTGAAGGCCGGCAATGATTCGATCGCGCTGACCGTCAACGGCGCACCGCATGCCGGCGGCTATTCGGACCAGATCGCTGGTGGCGACCTGGCCGACAGTCCGCTGACCATCGTCAACACCGGCAGAAATCCGCTGCAGGCGGTCGTCACCACCGTGGCCTCGCCGATCCAGCCTCTGCCGGCCGGCGGCAACGGCTTTACCATCAGCCGTACCTACTACAAGCTAGACGGCACAGAGGCCAACGTGACGGAGGTCAAGCAGAACGAACGCTATGTCGTCGTGCTCAAGGTTTACGAGCAGAACACCTGGCCTTCGCGACTGCTGATCACCGACCTGTTGCCGGCCGGCTTCGAGATCGACAATCCGGGCCTGGTCTCCAGCGCCCAATTGACGAACTTCTCCTGGCTGGCGCAGACCGATGCCGCTCATCTCGAATTCCGCGACGACCGTTTCGTCGCGGCTTTCAATCCCAACGACGGCGACGGCGACCGCAACATCACGCTCGCCTACGTCGTGCGCGCGGTGACGCCGGGCACCTACGCCCACCCGGCGGCAACGATCGAGGACATGTACCGGCCGCAATATTCGGCCCGCACCGCCACCGGCATGATGGAGGTCAAGGCGCCGTAAGGATAGGAATATGGCGATGGCGCTGCCCCTCATTGCCCTGCCGGGCATTTCTCCCCGTATAGAGACGGGGAGAAAGAGCCATGCGCCGAAGTTTTCGCCGAACTTTAACGTCGCAGAAAAGGCGCCAAGGGTCGCGACAGCCCCCTTCTCCCCGTCACTAAACGGGGAGAAGGTGCCGGCAGGCGGATGAGGGGCGGCGCCATGCTCTCCAGAAAATTCCTGCGCCGAGCGGCCATCACGGGCATTTCCTTGGCCGGTCTCGCGGCAATCACCGCCTTCGGCCTCTGGCAGCTCGACCGCGCATTTCCGCCGCCGCTGCCGGCTGCTTTGACGGTCTCGACCGAGGTGCAGGACCGAGACGGCCAGCTGCTGCGCGCCTTCGCTACGCCGGATGGCTACTGGCGGCTCGCCACCAGCCTGGACCAGGTCGACAAGCAGTTCGTCGACATGCTGGTCACCTATGAGGACAAGCGTTTCTGGGATCATCAAGGCGTCGACGTGCTGGCACTGGCGCGTGCCGCCGGCCAGTTCGCGACCAGCGGCCATATCGTCTCCGGTGGTTCGACGCTGCCGATGCAACTCGCCCGGCTGATCGAACCGCGCGACAGCCGCAGCCTCGGCTCGAAGATCAAGCAGATGCTGCGCGCCCTCCAGATCGAACGGCGGCTTTCCAAGCGCGAGATCCTCGAACGCTATCTGACGCTGGCGCCCTATGGCGGCAATCTCGAAGGTGTGCGCGCCGCTTCGCTTGCCTATTTCGGCAAGGAGCCGAAACGGCTGACGGTCTCGGAGGCGGCCCTGCTCGTCGCTTTGCCGCAATTGCCGGAAAAGCGGCGCCCTGACCGCAACCTCGACGTCGCCCATGCTGCCCGCGACCGCGTGCTGACCCGCATGGTCTCGGCAGGCCTGCTCGGCGAACGTGAGGCCGCGCGTGCCGCGCTCGACGATGTGTCGGGGCTGCGGCGGACCTTGCCGGCGCTCGCTGCCCATGCGGCCTATACGATGCTGTCCAAGGCCATTCCCGGCCAGAAGCTGCAACTGACGATCCGCAAGAGTGTCCAGGAAGGGCTGGAGCAGGTGGCCAAGGATGCGGCCGCCAGGCTCGGCCCTCGCCTCTCGGTGGCCATGGTACTGGCCGATGCCCGTACCGGCGATATTCTTGGTGAGGTCGGCTCTGCCGATTTCTTCGATGCCAGCCGTTCGGGCTGGATCGACATGACCAAGGTCGTTCGCTCGCCTGGCTCGACGCTGAAGCCGTTCATCTACGGCCTCGCCTTCGAACAAGGCCTGGTGGCGCAGGAGATGCTGATCGAGGACAGCCCAGCCGATTTCTCCGGGTATCGGCCGAAGAACTTCGACATGGGCTATCAGGGCGATGTCAGCATCAGGCAGGCGCTGCAATTGTCGCTCAACGTGCCGGCGATCCGCGTGCTCGACGCGGTCGGCCCGGCCCGGCTGATGGCACGCTTTCGCCAGGCCGATGTGACCCCTATCCTGCCCGTCAACGAAGCGCCCGGCCTGGCGATCGGCCTCGGCGGCGTCGGGGTGACCCTGCGCGACCTGGTCCAACTCTATGCCGGCCTTGCCAATGGCGGCAAGGCACACACGCTGCATGACGGCACCGAGCCGGCGAATGCCGAACGCTCGACCACCACCATCCTCGACGGGCAGGCGGCCTGGCAGATCACCGACATCCTGTCAGGCGTCAAGCCTCCCCAGGGTGCCGCCCAACGCGGCATCGCCTACAAGACCGGCACCTCCTACGGCTATCGCGACGCCTGGTCGGTCGGCTTCGACGGCCGCTACGTGCTCGGCGTCTGGGTCGGCCGCCCCGACGCCGGTGCGGTGCCCGGCCTGTCCGGCTATGTCTCGGCTGCGCCCATCCTGTTCGAAGGCTTTGTCCGTTCCGGCCTGGCCGCCGTACCACTGCCGAGCCAGCCGTCCGGCGTCCGGCGTCCGAAACGCGAGGAACTGCCGGTGACGCTGACGCGCTTCGGCGCCGGCACCGATGGGCTGGTGCAGGCGACGCCGACCGAACCTGCGCCAACCATCATCTTTCCGCCCGACGGCGCTCGCGTCGATCTCGGCACTTCCTCGGCCGACGCCTCGCCGCTGGTGCTCAAGCTGCAAGGCGGCCGCGCACCATTCCGCTGGCTGGCCAACGGCAAGCCGCTGGTCGGCATCGACCGGCGGCGCACCGCGACCTGGCAGCCGGACGGCGCCGGCTATTCGACCCTGACCGTGATCGACGCGGCGGGACGCGCGGCCAGTGTGAAGGTTTTCGTCGAGTGAAAGTTTCCCTTGAATAATTTCCGGCAGGTGATTCAGGGGATTGGGTTTTACGTCTTGCTTTCGGCCGCCGGTATTTCCTCGGCCTTTGCTGACACCCTCCCCGCCACCTTTGTTCGGCTAGCCGACATCGATCCCAAAATCCGGCAGGATATCCGCTATGCCGGCCTCGAAAATTTCCTGCATCGCAAGGTAAGCGGCTACGATGCGCCGGTGTGCGTCCTCACCAGGCAAGCGGCGCAAGCGCTTTCGGCAGTGCAGAAAGCGATTGCCGCCGAAGGACTGACGCTGGTCGTGTTCGACTGCTATCGCCCTGCGCGGGCTGTCTCCGACATGCGTGACTGGACAAAAAAGAGTGGACCACCGGACCCGCAATGGTACCCAAAGGTCAAGCGCAAGGATCTCATCGCCAAGGGCTATATCGGCGAACTGTCCACCCATTCGCGCGGATCGACGGTCGATGCCGCGATCGCGCGAGCCGACCGCAAGAGCGCTCCGAAACCGGCCTGCGGCGCGACCGACGCCGACACGCTCGATTTCGGCACGGGTTTCGACTGTTTCGATCCAGCGAGCGAAACGGCTCACCGACCGATAGCCAGTGAAGCGGTGGCTAACCGCAAAAGACTTGTCGAGGCGATGCGTGCCCGCGGCTTCAAGAATTACGCCCGCGAATGGTGGCACTTCACGCTGGAGAACGAGCCGTTTCCAAAAGAGCGCTTCAACTTTCCCGTTACCGCCGAATAGCCGGCCGCACACTTCGGGCGCGACGCAGCCATTGCCGAAGAGCTAGCCGTCTCTAGATAATCGCGTCGGGAGCGCAATCATGGTCCATGCGGGGAAAATAGTTTCTCGCATCGCCGAAACTAGGCGAAAAATTGCTTCAATAGGCCAAAAAAGGCAACATTGAATGCATCTAAATTCTATCAATTCGGTAGATTGGCGCGAGTTCAACGGAGGCGGAAATGACCAAACCTCATTTCAGGAAACTGCTCGGCGCACTGGTCGCCACATCTGTCCAGTTCGGCACGCTCGGTTTCGCGTTTGCCGACACCACCATTCTCAACGTGTCCTATGATCCGACGCGTGAGCTCTACAAGCAATTCGATGAGGCCTTTGTCGCCCACTGGAAGGCCGAGACAGGCGAGACCGTCACCGTCCAGCAGTCGCATGGCGGATCCGGCGCCCAGGCGCGCGCCGTGATCGACGGGCTCGACGCCGACGTGGTGACGCTGGCGCTCGAAGGCGACATCAACGCCATTGTCTCGAAAACGAAGAAGATCAATCCCGACTGGCGAACGAAATTCGAAAACAATTCGGCGCCCTACACCTCGACGATCATCTTCCTCGTCCGCAAGGGAAACCCCAAGGGCATTCATGATTGGGGCGATCTGGTCAAGGACGATGTCCAGGTGATCACGCCCAATCCGAAAACCTCCGGCGGCGCGCGCTGGAACTATCTTGCCGCCTGGGCCTATGCCAGCGCCAAGGATGGCGGCGACGAGGCCAAGACCAAGGAATTCGTCGGCAATCTCTATGCGCATGTCCCGGTTCTCGACACCGGTGCGCGCGGCGCCACCGTGACCTTCGCGCAAAAGGGGCTGGGCGACGTGCTGCTCGCCTGGGAAAACGAGGCCTATCTGGCGCTCGACGAGTTCGGCGCCGACAATTTCGATATCGTCTACCCGCCGACCTCGATCCTGGCCGAGCCGCCGGTAGCCGTGGTCGACGCCAATGTCGACGCCAAAGGCACGCGCAAAGTTGCCGAAGCCTATCTGAGCTACCTCTATTCCAAGGAAGGCCAGACGCTCATCGCCAAAAACCATTATCGCCCTTCGAAGCCCGAACTGGTGCCGGCGGAGGACTTGGCCAAGCTGCCCGAGATCAAGCTGGTCACCATCGACGACCCGCTTTTTGGCGGCTGGAAGAAAGCACAGCCTTATCATTTCGGCGATGGTGGTATATTCGACCAGATCTACAAGCCGGCCCAGTAGCATTTAGATCAGGACGACATGACCACAGCACCCGCCAAGGCGGGGTGGCGATTCAGGCAGCCGAGCGTCATTCCGGGTTTCGGATTGACGCTCGGCTTCTCGCTTGCCTACCTCACCCTCATCATCCTCATTCCCCTGTCCGGGCTGGTCTGGCGCTCGGCGGCGCTCGGCTGGACCGACTTCTGGGCGATCGTCACCGACCGCCGCACCATCAACGCGCTTGAAATCAGCTTCGGCACCGCCTTCATTGCCGCTGCGGTCAACGTCGTCTTCGGCACGATCGTCGCGTGGGTGCTGGTGCGCTACAGCTTTCCAGGCCGCCGCATCGCCGATGCCATGGTCGACCTGCCCTTCGCGCTGCCGACGGCGGTTGCCGGCATCGCTTTGACCACGCTTTACGCACCGAATGGCTGGATCGGAAGCCTGCTGACGCCGCTCGGCATCAAGGTCGCGTATACGCCGCTCGGCATCGTCATCGCGCTGATCTTCATCGGGCTGCCCTTCGTCGTGCGCACTGTGCAGCCGATCATGGAGGAAATCGACAAAGAGGTAGAGGAAGTGGCCGCCACGCTCGGCGCCAATCGCTTCCAGATCATCAGCCGTGTTCTGCTTCCCGGACTGGCACCGGCCATCGTCACCGGTTTCGCGCTGGCCTTCGCGCGCGGCGTCGGCGAGTACGGCTCGGTTATCTTCATCGCCGGCAACCTGCCCTACAAATCCGAGATCGCACCGCTTCTGATCGTCATCCGGCTCGAGGAATATAATTATGCCGCGGCGACCGCGATCGCGGCGATCATGCTGGCGCTGTCCTTCGTGATGCTGCTGGTCATCAACCTGGTGCAGACCTGGAGCCGCAAGCGCTATGGCTGACCCGGAGATCAAATCCTACGCGCCGCACCACGAAAGCCGCTCGGCGGCGGTAACCGAAAGCCGCCCTGCGCAAGCCGTGCTGATGGCGGTAACGTTTGCGTTCCTCGCCATCTTCCTGCTCTTGCCGCTGATCATCGTCTTCAAGGAAGCTTTCGCCAAGGGCATCGAGGCCTACACACAGGCGCTAGGCGAACCGGATACGCGCTCAGCGATCCGCCTGACGCTTCTGGTCGCGGCGATCTCGGTGCCGCTCAACATCGTCTTCGGCATTTCCGCCGCCTGGGCGATCGCCAAGTTCGAGTTCAAGGGCAAGGCGTTCCTGACCACACTCATCGACCTGCCCTTTTCCGTCTCGCCGGTCATTTCGGGGCTTGTCTACGTGCTCTTGTTCGGCGCGCAAGGCCTGCTCGGCGCCTGGCTGAAAGCACATGGCATCGTCATCCTGTTTGCCGTGCCGGGCATCGTGCTGGCCACCGTCTTCGTCACCTTCCCCTTCGTCGCCCGCGAATTGATCCCGCTGATGCAGGAACAGGGCAATGGCGACGAGGAGGCTGCCCTGTCGCTTGGAGCCAATGGCTGGCAGGCGTTCTGGTACGTGACGTTGCCCAACGTCAAATGGGGATTGCTCTACGGCGTGCTGTTGTGCAATGCCCGCGCGATGGGTGAGTTCGGCGCCGTCTCGGTCGTGTCGGGCCACATACGCGGGCTGACCAACACCATGCCGCTGCATGTCGAAATCCTTTATAACGAGTACAATGCCGCCGCCGCCTTTGCCGTCGCTTCGCTGCTTGCCGGCCTGGCGCTCGTCACGCTGGTCTTGAAAACACTTCTCGAGATGCGCTACGGCGCCGAGATCGCCGCGACGCGCGGACACTGACAAATGCATGTCGCCCAAAAGTGTGTAGCGGTTTTTGGACAACGACATGCATAAAACAAAGATTTGATGTCGCCCAAAAGTGGGAACCGGTTTTGGGATAACGGCATGCATCAACTACAAAAGGGATTTGCATGGAAGTTCGCGTTGCCAACGTGCGCAAGGAGTTTGAGCGGTTTCCGGCCCTCCACGACGTTTCGCTCGACATCAAGTCGGGAGAACTGATCGCCCTGCTGGGACCGTCCGGTTCCGGCAAGACGACGCTGCTCAGGCTGATTGCCGGATTGGAGCGGCCGACCCGCGGAAAGATCTTCTTCGGCGAAGAGGATGCCTCCCAAAAGTCGATTCAGGAGCGCAATGTCGGCTTCGTCTTCCAGCACTACGCGCTGTTTCGCCATATGACGGTCGCCGACAATATCGGCTTCGGACTCAAGGTCCGGCACGGGCCGTCACGCCCGTCGGCGAAGGAAATCCGACGCCGCGCCTCGGAACTCCTCAACCTCGTTCAGCTTTCCGGTCTGGAAAAACGCTATCCGGCACAGCTTTCGGGCGGCCAGCGCCAGCGCGTGGCGCTGGCCCGCGCCATGGCGATCGAACCGGCCGTGCTTTTGCTCGACGAGCCGTTCGGCGCGCTCGATGCGCAGGTGCGCCGCGAACTGCGCCGCTGGCTGCGCGACATCCACGACGCCACCGGTCACACCACGGTCTTCGTCACCCATGACCAGGAAGAGGCGCTGGAGCTTGCCGACCGTGTCGTGGTGATGAGCCAGGGCCGCATCGAGCAGGTCGGCACCGCCGACGAGATCTACGACACGCCGAACTCTCCCTTCGTCTACGGCTTCATCGGCGAATCGAGTTCGCTTCCGGTCAAGGTCGAGGACGGCCAGGTCTGGATCGCCGACCGGCCGATCGGGCTTTCCGCGCCGCACGCACCGCAAGGCGAAGCGACGCTGTTCTTTCGCCCGCACGACGTCGATCTGGTGGAAGAATGCAACGGCTGCATCGCCGGCACGGTCGCCGCCAGCCGCCGCGTCGCCGGCACCAGGCGGGTCGAGCTCGAAATCGGCGGCGAACGTCAGCGGGTCGAGATCGAATTGCCCGTCGATCATCCGGCGGCGCAGAAAAGTCGCGTGGCTTTCAGGCCGCGGCGCTGGAAGCTTTTTCCGGCTGCTTGATCCTCTATCAGGCGCTACACCAGCCAGTTCTCGATCTTCAGGCCTTTGATCCGGTTGAACTCCCCGGTGTTGGCGGTCACCAGGGTAGTTCCAAGCGCACGGGCGTGGGCAGCAATAAAAAGGTCATTCTGGCCGATGGTCTGGCCCCTGCCTTCCAGGTCTGCGCGAATCGCGCCGTACTCGGCATCCACCGGCACATCGAGCGGCAAGACGGGAATCTCAGCCAGCAATTCCTCGACCTTCTTGTGCAACTTGGCTGATCTTTTCTTGACGCAGCCATATCGCAGTTCCGACGCGACCACGATGCTGGTACACACGGCGGCGTCTCCCACGCGCAGGACAGCGCTTGCGGCTTTCCCGGCCGGATTTCGGATCATGTCGCTGACAATGTTCGTGTCCAGCATGAACCGCATCAAAAAAATTCCTCGGATTTGACAGGCATATCCACGACTTCGGGAAAGTCTTCCTCGGCACCGGGCGGCGGCTCTTTCGCCCATTGCGCGAGCAGTGCGGTGAGGCCAGGTTTGCGGACCGGCTCGATGATCAGGCGGTCGCCTTCACGGCTGATCAAGACCTTTTCGCCGGGAAGTTCGAACTCGACGGGAATGCGCACCGCCTGGCTGCGATTGTTACGAAACAGCTTCGCCTCCTTCGGCGGGGTTGTTGAATGGCGGTGTTGAGACATGACAACAGCTCCCTTGTATATACTATTTGTATATGCCAGACAGGGCGGCGACGCAATCGCCTTGCACCGCGTTGGCCGGCCGGGAACCATCGTGCACGCCGACGGCATCGGCGCCGCTGCCAAGCTGTCCTGAGACTCTGCTTGAAAGAAAAAACCAGAAATCGCCCACAGCGGGAATATTTCTTCTATCGACAACGTGGAGCGGCCGCTCTGCGTGCCTCGTCGCGCACGATGCCTTGCCGCTATGGTCCGGCATTAAGCTCATGGCATTGGAGCCTGTTTTCATGAAGCGATTTTTGCTTGGCATCGCCACGTTGGCCGGCCTCTTCCTCGCATCCTCCCAAGCCTGGTCGGCTGACAAATTGCTCAATGCTTCCTATGATGTCGGGCGCGAACTGTTTGCGCAGGTCAACAAGGCGTTCGTCGCCGGCCACCCCGGCGTCACCATCGATCAGTCGCATGCCGGAACCTCGGCACAAGCACGCGCCATCGCCGAAGGCCTCGGCGCCGACGTGGTCACGTTCAACCAGGTCATCGACATCGACTTCCTGGTCAAGAAGGGCCTCATCTCCGCCGACTGGCAGAAGGACTTTCCGGACAACGCCTCGCCTTTCTATTCGCTGCCCTCCTTCCTGGTGCGCGCCGGCAATCCGAAGCACATCAAGGATTGGAACGATCTCGTGCGCGACGACGTCCAGGTGATCTTCCCCAATCCGAAAACATCGGGCAATGCGCGCTACACCTATCTCGCGGCCACCGCCTACGCCAAGGAAGCCTTCAAGGGCGACGATGCCAAGGTGAAGGAGTTCGTGACAAAGCTGTTCAACAACGTGCCGGTGTTCGACAGCGGCGGGCGCGCCGCGACCACCACTTTCGTGCAGCGCGAAATCGGCGACGTACTCATCACCTTCGAGTCGGAAACGCGCGGCGTCCGCAAGGAGTATGGCGAGGACAAGTTCGAGCAGGTAACGCCTTCGGTCAGCCTGTTGGCGGAATTTCCGGTGGCGATCGTCGACACGGTTGCAGACGAGCATGGCACGCGCGATCTCGCCAAGACCTATCTCGACTTCCTCTATACGCCGGAGGGCCAGGACATCGCCGCCCGCAACGGCCTGCGGGCCCGGGACGCGGCGGTCGCCGCCAAATATAAGGCTGAGTTTCCCGATGTCCGCCTGCTGACGGTGGAGGAGGTCTTCGGCGGCTGGGCCAAGGTCCAGGCCGAGCACTTTGCAGCGGGCGGCCTGCTCGACCAGACTTATGGCAGCCGCTGAGGCGATCTTCCAACTTTGACAGAAGCCGGCTTTGCCGGCTTCTTTGCTTTCGCGCCGCGAAAGGTGATTTCTGGCACTTTCCGGGCGCATTCCGTCCAAAACGTTACAAAGAATCAACGCGTTTGTGCCTACCGTGAGAACGGACGGCTTGTTTTCGCGAACGGCTTCGCGTGATCAAGCCGTCATGATTTGCACACAAACAGCCGCCAGACGCAGGTGGTTGGGGCTTCATGGGTTGACTCGGGGCATGCTTACCAAAAAAGGCAAATACGGCCTCAAGGCCCTCGTGCATCTGTCGGGCCTGCCGGTCGGCCAGCTCGCATTCGTCAACGACATTGCGGTCGCCAATAACATCCCCAAGAAATTCCTGGATGCCATCCTGGGCGAGTTGCGTAACGCCGGCTTCGTCCAGAGCCGCAAGGGCAAGGAAGGCGGTTACCGCCTTGCCCGGCCGGCTTCCGAGATCAAGATCGGCCATGTCGTGCGTGTCCTCGACGGGCCGCTGGCGCCGATCCCCTGCGCCAGCCGCACACAATACCAGCGCTGCGAGGATTGCGACGAGGCGACCTGCCAGGTTCGGCACATGATGCTGGAGGTCCGGCAGGCGATCGCCGAGGTGCTGGACAACCGCAGTCTCGCGGCCATGCGCGACGCCGACAATGACGATTTCCCAGTCGAACTGACGTCGCAAATCTAGCGCGCGAGCAGGCTCAAGGCGGTCGCGACAGTGTCGGCGACCGGACGCGTGCCATCCAGGGTCATTGCCGCCTCGTCCGCCGCTGGCGCCTCAAGCGTGGCGAACTGGCTGTCGACCAGGCTTGCCGGCATGAAATGACCCTTGCGATTGCCGACGCGCTGTTTTGCTGTTGCCGGGTCGATCTCCAGGTAAACGAAAACGATATCCGCGCAAAAGCCGCGCAGGCGATCACGATAGCTGCGTTTCAGCGCTGAGCAGGCGGCGACCACACCTTGCCCGCTTGCGACCGACGCGGCCATTCGCTGGCCGATCGCGTCGAGCCAGCCTTCGCGCAGCGCGTCGGTGAGCGGCTGGCCGCTCGCCATGCGTGCGACGTTTTCGGGCGGATGCAGCCTGTCGCCTTCGATAAAGACGGCGCCCAATGCCGCTGCAAGCGCTTCGCCGACAACCGACTTGCCGCAACCGGCAACGCCCATCACCACGATGGCGGGTACCGTTCGAACAGTGCTCGCCGGCTTATATGCCACGTCTTTACCGGTCATGCAGGTCAGCGGCTTGCCGGCGCGCGGCCATAGAGCAGCAGCATGGCGACGATGACGACGCCGTAGATGATCTGCCGTCCCGCCTCCGGCATCTGCATGACAGAGAGAATGGACTGCAGAAGCGTGATCAGGATTACCCCGGCGACTGTGCCGAGATAGGAGCCGCGCCCACCGAGGATCGAGGTGCCGCCGAGCACCACCGCGGCGATCGACGGCAGCAGATAGGCATCGCCCATCGACTGTGCCGCCTTGGAGGCATAGCCGGCCAACAGCACGCCGCCGAAGGCGGAGAGCCCGCCCGAAACCGCAAAGGCGATCATCACTACGCGCCTTGTATCGATGCCGGAAAGATAGGCTGCGCGCTCGCGATTGCCGATGCCGTAGACGGTGCGGCCGAAGCCGGTGCGGGTCAGCACGAACACCATTGCGGCGCCGATCAGCGCCCAGATGAGGACGGCGTTGGGCACGGCAGGAACGGCAAAGCCGGTCGCCAGATAGCGCATCGCACCGGTCGCCGAATCCTGCGGCGAGAAACCGCCCGTGTAGACCACCATCAGCCCCTGCGCGACGGCGTTGGTGGCAAGCGTGATGATCATCGAGGGAATGCGCAGATAGGCGACGCCGATGCCGTTGACGATGCCGATCAGAACACCGCAGAAGATGCCGAACGGAATGGCAAGCGCCACGCCGACCGGGCCGTATGCGGCCGCGGCACAGGCCATCATCGCGCCGGCCGCCACCGACCAGGGCACCGACAGGTCGATCTGGCCGAGCAGGATGACCAGCATCATGCCGGTCGCGATGACGCCGAGAAACGACGCCACCTTGAGCTGCTGCAAAAGGTATTCAGGCGACAGGAAGCTGCGCGAATAGAGGCTGCCGAGGAACAGCAGCAGCACGATACAGGCGAACGCCGTCAGCACCGCCGGGTCGGCGCGGCGGAGGAATTTCGGCATGCGGCCGGCGAGACCACTCACAGTCGTTTCGCTCACAGGAACCACTCCAGCCGGTTGCGGACCCGAAACAGGGCGAAGGCGCCGAGGCTGACCGCGATCAGCAGAATGACGCCCTGGAACAGGGGCTGCCAGAGCGGATCGAAATCGAAGACGAACAGCAGGTCGCCGATGGTGCGGAAGGCAAGCGCGCCGAAGATCGCGCCGATGGCGCTGCCCTTGCCGCCGAACAGCGACACGCCGCCAAGCACGACCGCGGCAATCGAAAACAGCGTATAGGCGTTGCCGCTGGCATAGGCCGCATCACCGGTATAGGTGAAGAACGTCAGGAACAGCCCGCCGATCGCGGCAAGCAGACCGGCAAGCGCATAGGCGGCGAACTTTCCACGCCGGATCGGCACGCCGGACATGTAGGCCGCCATCTCCGAGGAGCCGGCCGCATAGGCGGCGCGGCCGAGCACCGACCGGCTGAACGGCACCCAGACGACAAGCACGACCGCCAGCAGCGCCACCAGGCTCGCCGGCACGATACCAAACAGGCGCCCGGTCAGCGCATCGGCGAGCCCTTCATTGACCGAGCCGCCCGGAAACGGCCGAAGCAGCAGCGCAATGCCGAAATAGACCGCACCGGTGGCGATAGTGGCGACAATCGGCTGCAGGCGTCCATAGATGACGATGGCGCCATTGATTGCCCCGCACAGCAGGCCGGTGCCGAGCACGGCGATGACGCCGACAGCCGTCTCGATGCCGGTGCCGACGACCAGCCACGACGCCAGGCAGTTGGTCAGGGTGAAGATCATCCCGACCGAAAGATCGATGCCGGCGGTGATCACCACCAGCGTTTGCGCCATGGCGACGAAGGCGAGCAGCACGCCCTTGTTCGAGGCCGTTTGTACGACGTTGGCGGTGAAGCCCGCCGGATGGTTCGAGGTGTAGATGACGAACATGACGACGAAGATGCCGAACGCCAGCAGCGTTCCGCGCTGTTCAGCAAGCCAGTAGCGCCAATCCTTCACGCGTCCGCTCCTTGCCTTGGCATCTCTTCGTGAATGTTGAGCGCGCTGGCGATCAAGGCCCGCTCGGTGATTTCGGCGCCGACCAGTTCACGCTTGACGGCGCCGTCATAGAGCACCAGCACGCGGTCGCAGCAGCCGATCAGCTCGTCATAGTCGGTCGAATAGAAGAGGATCGCCGCACCCTGGTCGGCAAGCTTGCGCATCAACTGGTAAAGCTCCTGCTTGGTGCCGACGTCGATGCCGCGCGTCGGATCGTTGAGCAGGATGATGCGCGGCTGCCGCATCAGCCATTTGGCGATGACGACCTTCTGCTGGTTGCCACCGGACAGCGCGCCGACCGGAATGTCGAGGCCGGCGGTCTTGATCGCCAGGAGACCCACCATATCGTCGATCAGCCGCTGCTCGGCGGCGCGATCGATGATGCCGGCCCTGGACAGCCGGTCGAGGGCAGCGAATGAGAGGTTTTCGCGCACCGTCATCGGCAGCATCAGCCCTTCGGTCTTGCGGTCCTCCGGGATCAGCGCCATGCCGATCCGGTCATCGCGCGCCGCGGCCGGGCTGGCGATCGCCACCGGCCTGCCGTCGATCAGGATCTGGCCCGACAGGCCACGCAGCACACCGAAGAAGGCGAGCAGCAATTCGCGCTGGCCCTGGCCGTCGAGGCCGCCAAGCCCGACCACCTCGCCCGCCCCGACCGATAGCGAGACATCGTGCAGCCGATCCGTCCAGGACAGGCTGCGCGCCTCCAGAACCGGCGTGGCTGCGGCAGCCGCCCGCGCGGGCTTGGGCGGAAAGATGTGGCTGTATTCGCGCCCGATCATCAGTTCGACGACCTCGTTGTCGCTTTTTGTACCGGCCTCGTAGCTGGCGACATTGCGGCCATTGCGGAACACCGTGCATTGGTCGGCCAGCTCGGCGATCTCGTTCATGCGGTGCGATATATAGAGCAGCGCCAGCCCTTCCGAACGCAGCCGCTTCAACACGGCGAAAACTCTGGCGACGTCGGCCGCGGTCAGCGCCGAGGTCGCCTCGTCGAGGATCAGGATGCGTGGCTTGCGCGCCAGTGCCTTGGCGATCTCGACCATCTGCCTTCTTGAAAGAGGAAGATCCTTGACCAGCGCCAGCGGATGGATATCGGAAGCGCCGGCGCGAGCGAGGGCTTCTTCGGCGATGCGGCGCTGCGCCTTGCGATCGATCATGCCGAAACGCTTCGGCGGATCGGAAATGACGATGTTGTCGGCAACGCTGAGTTCGGGGACGAGCGACAGTTCCTGGAAGATGCAGACGATGCCGGCCTGGTTGGCAGCGGCCGGCGAAGCGAAGCTCACTTCGTTTCCGTCCAGCATCATGCGGCCCTCGTCGGGCGCAACGACCCCCGCCATGACCTTGATCAGCGTCGATTTGCCGGCGCCGTTCTCGCCGAGAATGGCGTGGATGCTGCCCGGAGTGACCGACAGTTCGGCCTTCTCCAGCGCGCGCACGCCGCCATAGCGTTTGGATATGCCTTCCATGCGGAAGAGCGGAACCGCACCGTCCATCGGCCCTCCCCAGGCGCTTGGCAATTAGGATGTCGAGCGCCGACGCCGCGGGATCTCCCGCGGCGTCGGGCTGTCGGAGTTTACTGGTTTTCCTTGCTCTGGCCCATGATTTCCTGCGCCGTGAAATTGATGCCGCAGGTCGGGAAGGAATTGCCGACGAAGAAATTGTCGGATTGGTCGGGGAAGTAGTCCTGGCCTGCCTTGAAGTTCGGATCCTCGACGATCGCCAGCGGCAGCTTGACCGCTTGCGGCACGACCTGGCCTTCAAGTGCTGCAATCGCCGTCTTGATGGCAACCGCGACCTGCGCCGGGCCGGTGCCGGCCGACGAGCATTTCAGGCCGTCAGCGGCGAACTTGGCGCAGAATTTGCGGAAGCCGTTCTCCGTCTCGCCGCCGAACGGCACGAACGGATGCTTGGCATCGATCATCGCCTGCACGATGCCGGTATCGCCTCCCTGTCCGGTAATGCCGTCGAAGGGGCCGTTGGTGGCGATGGCATCGGCCGTAGCCTTTTGCGCAACGCCGTCATCCCACTTGCCGACGACCTCGGTGACATCCCATTTCTTGCCGGAGGCGTCGAGAACCTCGTGGATGCCGTTATGGCGGTCGGTATCGACGGACGTGCCGGCTACGCCGCGCACTTCCAGCACCTTGCCGCCGTTCGGCACGTGCTTGACCAGCCAGTTGCCCCACAATTCGCCAAGGCCTTTCTGGTCGACATTGACGTTGATGGCATCCTTGGTGTCGAGGATGTTGTCGAAGGCGACCAGCACCACGCCGGCTTCCTTGGCCCGTTTGATGACAGGACCGAATGCGGTCGGGTTCTGGGCGTTGACGACAATCGCGTCATAGCCGGAATCGATGAAATTGTTGATCGCCGAAATCTGCGCCGGCACGTCTTCGCCGGTCGAGACCACCTTGAATTCCTTGAGCTTGGCCGCGACGTCCGGCTGCGCTGCATAGGCCTTTGCCGTCTGCACCATCTGGATGCGCCATGTGTTGGCGATATAGCCGTTGGCCAGAGCGATGCGGTACGGGCCGTCTTTCTTGGGGAACTTGAAGAACTGCGTATCGGCCGACCAGGGCGCGAAGCAGTCAGGCTCGGCCGATGGCCCCTTGACGATTTCAGGATCGGCGATCGCCGACGAGCTCAGCATGACGAAAGCAGTGGCGGCAACGATACCGCCAACAAGTGACTTGATCATCGATATTCCTCCCAGTTGCAGTTTTGTTTGTTGTTACGCCGATGAATTTGCGCGTTTCCGGCCCGGCACCTCCCGCCGTACCCGTCGCGCGTTCAGGTGGCCGAATGCCGCCCGATCCCCTCCTTTGTTGCCCGGCTAGTCCCGCAAAAACTATCATATTATACATAATAAACAAGCATGAGCTGTCGCTTATGTATAATAAACAGCCTCCCATGGTCGGGCGAAGTACCGCCCGGCGATAACTGGTAGCGCTACCATGACGTAGTGTAAAGCGCCATTGCATCGAGGCTCGCTTCAGCGCGCCGTGCTTTCACGCCGCTTGAGTTCGAAGCCGAGGTCGACGACCCGCTGTTCCGGCCTGTTGCCTTCGATCGCCGCAAGCGCCATGGCGACCGCCCGCCGGCCGATCTCGTAGCGATACGTCCGAACGCTGGTGACCGACGGAAACGCCACCTCCATCATGTCGAGATCGTTGAAGCCGACGATGCCGATCGTCTTCGGTACGGCGATCGAAGCGCGGTGGCATTCGAACAGCACGCCAAGGGCGATATCGTCATTGTTACAGAACACGCCGTCGAGGCTCGGCACCTTGGCCAGCGCGTCGCGGAACAATTCGCGGCCGAGGGTGACGCTGGAGGGCACCGGCGTCGTGGTGGTAAGCCGCGCATCGAACAGGCCGGCCGCCTCCATCGCCGTACGATAGCCCGCCAAGCGCCGCTGCGAACGCGGATCCATGCGCGCGCCGATGAAGCCTATCCGGCGATAGCCTGCCTCGATCAGATGTTCCGCAGCCGCCCTGCCGCCCTCGAAATGCGAGAAACCAACCATCATGTCGACCGGATCGGGCCCGGTCTCCATCACCTGCACCACCGGACAGCCCGCCGTTTCCAGCAGTTTTCGCGAGGCCGGCGTCTGGTCGATGCCGGCCACGATCAGCGCCGCCGGGCGTTGCGGGCCAAACACCTGCAGCAGCCGCTCTTCCTCGAGGCCGGAATAGTGGGTGTTGCCAAGCTGGATCCGGAAAGGGCCGTCCGACAGGCTGTCGTAGATGCCGCGCACCACTTCGGCAAAGACGTTGTTGGTAAGCGACGGCACCAGAACGCCAAAGACCTCGGCGCGCGCCGAAGCCAGCGCCCGCGCATTCGGGTCGGGCACATAGCCGAGCTCGTTCACGGCCGACTCGATCTGGCGGCGCAGATCTTCCGAGACACGCCCCGGCTCGCGCAGGGCGCGCGATACGGTAATGGCGCCGACGCCGGCCTTGCGGGCGACATCGGCGATGGTCGGGCGGCCGCCGCCGCGGCGCGTGCGCGGCTTGATCACCATACTGGTCCCGAGGCCGGGCAACCGCCCAGACGCGACCGTGAGACGATGTTCAGGGTCTTTGCCACTGCTGCCTTGCCAACCTGGCCCGTTGCCACACCTTGTCTGGCGTCGCGCAGCCTTCGGCTATTGTCAAGCGACGGCGGAGAGACTGTATCCGTACCGCTGTGCTTCAGGCCATCACGGCAGCGCTGCGCCGGGCCTTCCACAGCAGCAGCACCATGGCCAAAATATTCAGCAGGTTCCAGGCAATGCCGTTGAGGAACGCGGCGGCATAGGAGCCGGTCAGATCGTAGATCCAGCCCGACATCCAGCCGCCGATCGCCATGCCGAAGATGGTCGCCATCATGACGATGCCGACGCGCTGGCCAGCCTCCTTGGCTGGCATATATTCGCGCACGATGATCGCATAACAGGGCACGATGCCGCCTTGCGACAGGCCGAAGACCAGCGAGACGACATAGAGCGAGGCAAGCCCGTCGAACGGGATATAGAACAGCAGCGACAGGCATTGCAGCACCGAGCCGATCAGCAGGGTTTTCACGCCGCCGATGCGATCGGCAAGGAAGCCCGAGCCTAGCCGGCTGACGACGCCCGCCGCCAGCATGATCGACAGCATATCGGCGCCATGTGCCACGCCGTAGCCGAGATCCATGCAATAGGCGACGATATGGACTTGCGGCATCGACATCGCCACGCAGCAGCCGAGCCCGGCGACGATGAGCAGCGCCTGCAAGGCCGCCGGCGACAGGGAGATCGGCTGGACCACGCGGCTGCCCGGCGATCCCGGAGCCGCCTGGGGCGGTGCGCCGCGCCGGAGCAGCAGGATCAAGGGCACCATGGTGACCAGGCAGACGGCGCCGATCGCGGCATAGGTGAAGCGCCAGCCTTGCGCCTGCATGACATAGGGCATCGCCGTCGGCCAGATCGCTCCGGCGAGATAGTTGCCGGATGCGGCAGCAGTCACCGCGACGCCGCGGCGCCGGTTGAACCAGTGCGAGATGTCGGCGATCAGCGGCCCGAAGATCGCCGACGAGCCAACGCCGATCAACAGGCCCTGGACGAGGGTGAACTGCAGGATCGAACTGGTCAGCGACGCCAGCAGGAAGCCGGCGCCAAGTGTAATCGCGGCAATCAGCGCCGGGATCCAATACCCCATGCGGTCGATGGCGCGGCCGAACAGCACATTGCCGGCGGCAAAGCCGACCATGGTCGCGGTGTAGGGCATCGAGGCAGCGGCGCGATCGACGCCGAATTCTACCTGCACGGCAGGCAGCACCACGACCACCGCCCACATGCCGACCCCGCCGATCGTTGCCAGCAGCATCGAGATGCCCAGCCGTATCCAGGCATAGGCACTGTCGATGCCGGAACTTCCTGCCTGGCTTGAGACGATTGGGGTCAAGAGCGTTTCCTGTCCGCAGTTCTTGAATCGGCGGTTCTGACCACTATCGGCGCATTCGCATCGCCGAGCAGCGCCACGACAGGCAAATCCGTGGCTCCAGGGATTCGGGCCGAAGTGGAACAGGGGTGCGCCATAAGACGTTTTCCCGGCAACGACCTAGTGGAAGGAGTTTGCCATGACCGCGCAACGGAAATGGTCCGCCGACGTCACCGGGCATAGCGACGCGCTGGACCTCGAGGAACACATCTTCGAATCCCACGATCCCAAGAAGATCGCCGCCTCGTTGAAGCGCTCGGCCGAGCACAGCGACCGGCGCAAGGCGGGGCCGTTTCAATCCGCCATGTCGATGCTGAATTTCTACATTAACCGCGCCGGCAAGAACCTGTCGGCGGCGCAGAAGAAAGTGCTGGAGGACGCAAAGGACGAACTGCGCGCCCTTTTTGGCCGCCCAAAAGAAGACTAGAATGGGTTACCATCGACTGGTTCTGCCAGATTCGGCTGAACTGGACCTAGTGACAGGGCCTCTTTGTCGCCAGTTTGCAGGCTCGGCTTGTATTCCCAAGCCCGCAAAAGCCTGGCGTCATGACGGTCAAGATCGGCATCAATCCCATCACCTGGAGCAATGACGACGTTCCGGCGCTTGGCGGGGATACGTCCTTGGAGACCTGCCTGTCGGAAACCGCGCTGGCCGGCTACCGCGGCACCGAACTCGGCGGCAAATTTCCGCGCCAGGCCGAAGTGCTTGGGCCGCTCCTGTCTTCCTATGGCCTAGAACTCGTCTCCGGCTGGTATGATGGCCGCATTCTCGACCGCACGGTCGACGAGGAGTTCGCGGCGATCACCCCACATCTTCAGCTGTTGCGCGACCTTGGCGCCAGGATCGTCGTCTACGCCGACACCTCGCGCGGTCGCCATGACGGCATTTTCGCACCGATCTCCGAGCGTCCGCGCCTCGCCGACAGCGACTGGCCGTCCTATGGCGTGAAACTGACCGCCCTCGCCGACCGCATGGCCGCATTCGGGGTCGGCATGGCCTTCCACCACCACATGGGCACCATCGTCGAAACGGACGATGAAGTCGACGGGCTGATGGCGGCGACGGGCCGAAGCGTCGGCCTGTTGTTCGATACCGGCCACTGCCTGTTTTCGGGCGGCGACCCGCAATCGCTGCTGCAACGGCATCTCGACCGTATCGTGCATTTCCATTGCAAGGACGTTCGCAGAGCGGTGTTGGAACGGGCACGCCGCGAGGACATGAGCTTCATGGCGGCGGTAATGGACGGCATTTTTACCGTGCCCGGCGACGGCTCGATCGATTTCCTGTCATTGCTGAAACCCCTCGCCGCGCGCGGCTATGAAGGCTGGCTCGTTGTCGAAGCCGAGCAGGATCCGGCCAAGGCGCATCCGCTGACCTATGCCAGCAAGGGCTATTTCTCGCTGCTCGCCACCGCCCGCGAGGCCGGCTTCGAAGTGGCGACGCGGCAGGCAAACTGACCGGCCCGCATTTGCGAGCCGGGGGAACACGATGGGCGCGCGCCTCGATGGGGTTAGCGACGCGAAAGCGCCCGGCGATCCGCGCCGCCTTGCTCCCTGCGCGGCGCGGATCGCAGAATCCCGGCTCTGGATTGCAAACCCCGACTTTCAAGCTTGAGGCCGGCCGGAAGCCGTGCCTTGATGCAACCGAGGAGGAGCGACATGGCTTTCGAAGCTGCGCTTGGCATGGAACGGCTTTGCACCATCCGCGAGATTGCCGAGAAGGCGGAACTTGGCGCCGCCACCGTGCATCGCGCGCTGAAGAACAGCCGCGAGATCCGCCCCGAAACCAGGCGACTGGTGCTCGACACCGTCTGCCGGCTCAACGAGGAAAAGATCGCCCGCGCCGCCCGGTTCGTCGGGGGATAGTGCCGTGGCCGACCACATGCGCCTTTCCCTCGACATCATGTCGGTCGACCGCGCCTCGGAAGAACCGATGCATCGTCAGATCTACGGCGCCTTGCGACGCTTCATCCTTGACGGCCAGATCCCGCAGAACACGCTGCTGCCGTCGACGCGCTCGCTGGCCGAAGATCTGAAGGTCGGGCGCAACACGGTCATCGCCGCCTATGACCAGCTCCTTGCCGAAGGTTTTATCGAGGCGCGTGCCGGATCGGGCACCTGGGTGGCGCCGATCCAGCAGAACCGCCCCTTGGCATCCCTGCGCGCCGGACTGGCAGCGCCGCAAAAACTGTCGCGGCGCGGCCAGACCATCGTCAACGGCCCGCAACCGCCGCGCAATGCCGGCGTCATCAATTTCCATCCCGGCGTGCCTGAAACGGCATCGTTTCCGTTCACCATCTGGTCAAGCCTTCTGGTGCGCAATGCACGCAGCCGCGACGAGAGCCTGCTTGGTTATCTCTCCTTTGCCGGCCACCCCGGCCTGCGTCAGGCCATTGCCTCGACCATCGGCCTGTCGCGCGGCATCAGCTGCACCGCCGACCAGGTGATCATCGTCACCGGTGCGCAAGCAGCGCTTGATCTCGTTTCGCGCGTGCTGATGGACGAAGGCGACCATGTCTGGATGGAGGAACCCGGCTATCTCGGCGCCAAAAGCGCCTTTCTCGCCAGCGGCGCCAAGCTGGCACCGTTGAAGGTCGACCGGCGCGGTTGGCATCTTGCCGATCCGGAGCTGCCGCCGCCGCGGCTGATCTATGTGACGCCATCCTGCCAATGGCCGTTCGGCACCATCATGCGCATCGAGGAGCGCCTGCAACTGCTCGACATCGCCGAACGCAACGGCGCCTGGATTATCGAGGATGACTATGACGGTGAATACCGGTTCCGCGGCCGGCCGGTGCCGGCCCTGCGCGGGCTCGACCATGCCGACCGCGTCGTCTATATCGGCAGCTTCGGCAAGACGCTGATTCCGGCGCTGCGCATCGGTTATCTGATCGTGCCGCGCGAATTGTCGGTTCCGTTCGACCGGGCGGTGAGCATCACCGGCCAGTTCGCGCCGCTGATCCTGCAGGCAACGGTCAACGACTTCATCATGCAGGGCTATTTCGCCACGCATCTCAAGCGCATGCGCCGGCTCTATGCGCGCCGGCAGGCGAACTTCGTCAAGCTGTGCCAGGAGCATCTGGCCGAATGGCTGACCGTGGCGGAAAACGATTCCGGCATGCAGCTGCTGGCGAGCTTCGTCAGGCCCTATAAGGACAGCGACGTGGTCGCCGCCGCCCTCAAGGAGGGGCTCGACGTTCAGGGCATCTCCATCAACTACCACTCTACTGAACCCGAGCACGGCCTGCTGCTCGGCTACGCGGCAATGGACGAACGTCAGATCCTGCGCGCCGTGCTGGCGCTGCGCGCCGCGTTCCTAAGATTGGATAGAAGCTAGAGCCGGCTCTCCATCTCGTTCACCGCGGGTTGAATCGGTCGTCGGCAGTGATTAGGAATATGGGACGCCGGTCCTTGTTTTTCGGCGTCCGCGCAAAGCGCGCTTCCCAAGGCCGAACCTCCCCGAAAACCAGAAGCATGCCCACCGCCGGTATGGGCGGGCAACGCATTCATCTGAACCATGAGGATTGCCATGAGAACCGCATCCTGTGCCTGCGGGCAACTGAGGATCTCCTGTAACGGAGAGCCACAGCTGGTCGCACAGTGCCACTGCCTCGACTGCCAGAAACGGACCGGCAGCACATACGGCGTCGCCGCCTTCTTTGCGCGCGACAAGGTAGAAGCCAGAGGCGACGCCAGGACCTACAGGCGGTCAGCTCGGAGCGGCCACCACGTCACTTTCCATTTCTGCCCGGGCTGCGGCTCGAGCGTCTTCTGGGAGCCCGAGCAAAAGCCTGAATGGATCGCCGTCGCAGTCGGCTGCTTCGCCGATCCGGCCTTTCCGGCGCCAGCGCATGTTGGGTGGGAAGACCGGCGTCATCCCTGGGTTTCCGGTTAGCGACGCCAACCCGCCAGGGCAGCGCTTTATCTTACTGGTTGATCTCGGGTTCAACGAGCTTCGCCAGATTTCGCAGCGACTCCTGCCAGCCGAGATAGCAGGCCTCAACCGGGATGGCGTCTGGGATACCTGCCTGCGTGATATTCACTTCGGTGCCGACCGACACTTTCTTCAATGTCACGGTCACCTCGATCTCGCCGGCCAGGTTGGGGTCGTCGAACCGGTCGGTGTAACGCAGTCGCTCATTGGGCACGAGCTCGACATATTCGCCGCCGAACGAGTGGCTGTCGCCGGTGGTGAAGTTGCGGAAGGACATTTTGAACGCACCGCCGACTTTCGCCTCGAAGTGATGAACCGTGCAGGTGAAGCCGTTCGGCGGAAGCCATTTCGCAAGTGCATCCGCTTCAAGGAACGCGCGGTAGACTTTCTCCGGGCTGGTTGTCAGAACGCGGTGCAGCCGTACGGTGCCGGGCATATCGTTAATCCTCCGTGTTGGTGATCGATGCCCCCTAGGACGAGCGGAGCCCGGCCTATCCGACACGGGCCTGCGGATTTTTTGGCGGCCGGTTATGCCGGCCGGAATCCTCGGCCGGCCACCGGACAAGGAACTCGACCGCAGGGGAGCAAACCGCGCCGGAACTGGTCTAGTTCACACTGTCGAACTTCTGCAGATCAACCGGTGCCGCCTTGCGCAATTCGATATCATCGAGCGAAGCATTCTCCAGCGCCACGCGCGCCGCCGCATCGATGTTGTGGATCATGTCCTGAATGTCGGTATCGCTGTGCGCCGGGTTCATGGCGACCATCACGGTGCGGTTGAGGATGTCGAGCGAGCGCTTGCCGAGGTCGTCGGGATAATCCAGCCGCAGGCCCTGGTTCTCGGGCAGTGCGTAAGGATTGAGCGCCGGGTGATGCGCCCCTTCATGCATCAGCACCTGGTCCCACTGGGTGAAATTGTGACGGCCGGTCTTGCCGGCAACGACGCTCGGAATGGTCTTCGAAAAAGTCTGCGCCGCCTGCTCGCTCGGCAGCAGGTACATCACCTGTGCGGCACAATCGTCGTCCGCGCTGTTCATCGGCGACGGCGTCAGCCCAAGATTGCTAAGGTGGTGGGTACCGGCCAGCACCGTCTTCTTCTCGGCTCGCATCGCCTCGATGACGCCGTCCAGCCGGTCGAGTTGGACGTTGAGCATCGCCCCCATCAGTTCGGAAGCACGCGCGCCGATGCCGGCGAAGGGTTTGATGCTGTCGCTTCTGCCCTGCCAGTAGAAATGGCAAGGGTCGATTGCGCAGCGCGCCCGTTCCGCCACTTTCGGGTCGCTGGTGGCGATACCGCCGCCCTCGCCCGAGGTCATGTTCTTGAAGTAGTTGAAGGAATAGGCGCCGGCATGGCCGATCGAGCCGAGCTTGCGGCCCTCATAGCCGCCGCCGATGCCTTGGCAGACATCCTCCAGCACCAGCAAGCCGCGCTTGGCAGCAATGTCCATGATCGCATTCATGTTGCAGGCCGCGCCCCACATATGCACCGGGATGACCGCCCTGGTGCGCGGCCCGATGGCATCGCGCAGGGCGATGGGATCGATGGTCAGGCTCTCGTCGATGTCGACGATGACTGGAATGGCGCCGACCGAAAGCACCGCGGTCGCCGTCGCCATATAGGTGTGCGCCGGCACCAGCACTTCGTCCCCCGGGCCGATGCCGAGGCCGATCAGGCCGGCGGCGAGCCCATAGGTGCCGCTTGCGGCCAGCGCGAAATGCTCGACGCCAAGATGCTGCGCATAGCGGGCCTCGAAACGGTCGCATTCGCTGTCCCTGCCGTAACGAAACAGCGCGCCCGAGCGGATCACCCTGGCAATGGCTTCGATTTCCTCTTCGCCGGCGATGTACATGACAGGCCTCCAGTCACTTGATAGTGTGGGTCACTTGATAATGTGGTCGCTTGATGGTGTGGACAGCTGTAGGCTTGTCGGCACGGTTTGAAAGAACCACTCCGCCGCTATTCGACCAAGCCATCTGCGCCCGGAAGACGGTTCCTATGACTGGTTTTGAACCGTGATTGGGGAAATCGGCAGCTAAGTGTCTCAGCCGGCAGGCAAATCGTACCCATCCGAATTCGCCAAAGTGGCCCTGTCGGAAACCCAGCTTTCGGCGTTCCATTCCGGCCAGTTGGGCAAACGGTTGGTTCCATGAAATACGGGACACACTTTGGAAGACCCTCGAAACCGGCGTGCCGGCGGAAAGGCGGCCGGTCGTGAACGCCGCCGGCTCCGGAAAACGGATCGTGCTCCACGAGGACGATGTCGGCATGTGCCACGGCGCCAACAGCGCCTTCCTCGAATTGAGCGGGCTGGGTGTCTGCAGTTCCGGCGCGGTGATGGTGCCGTGCCCGTGGTTCCTCGAAATGGCCGAAAGCGCCGCCGCCAACCCTGCCCTCGACCTTGGCGTTCACCTGACGCTGAACAGCGAGAAGCAGCACTACAAATGGCGGCCGTTGACCGCACCGTCGCGGGCGGCCGGCCTGACCGACGAGTTCGGCTTCTTCTGGCCCGATGTGGCGACCACGCGCCGCAAGGCGGTGCCGCAGGCGGTCGAGGCCGAGCTTCGCGCCCAGATCGACACCGCCTATCGCGCCGGCATCGACGTCACCCATCTCGACGCCCATATGGGCGCGGCCTTGTCGCCGGAATTCTGCGCTATCTACATCAAGCTCGGGCTCGAATATCAGCTGCCGGTGCTGCTGACCAAGACGCTGTCCGCCTATTCCCCCAACGACAATCTGGTCGGCGTCACCGAGGAGGCGTTCCAGCGCGGCGTGGCGCTGGCCCGTGCCGGCGGCTTTGCCATTTTCGACGCCGCCATCCAGACGACCTGGGGCCGGCCGCGCTCCAGGCCGATCGAGCCGGCTTACAAAGCGCTCATCGACGGTGTGCGCGACGGCCTGACCTTCTTTTGCCTGCATTGCAACGCGCCCGGTGACCTCGAGCTGATCGAGCCGCGCTCCGCCTATATCCGCACCGAAGAGTACGAGCTGTTCCGCGACCAGGGCTTTCGCGACTGGCTCGCCGCACAGCCGATCGACGTCATCGGCATGAAGCCGTTGCGCGAGGAGCTTCGCGCAGCGCTCTCGGCGGGGCGATCATCAACAACAACCCGCGGCAACACCGCGGACGAACAGCGATCGGCGTCGGCAAAGGCCCGCAAAGCGGCCACCCGATCCGCAACGTGAGCCGATCGTCGCGGCCGGAAAACGGCGCCAGAGGGATTGGAACTGCAACGACAAATGGGAGAATAAGATGAAAACTCTTCTGAAAGTGGCATTGGGCGCCTTCGTTTCGGCGGGCCTGATGACGGGTATCGCGCATGCCGCGGGCCTGAAGGATCCGAAGGACGTCCGCATCACCTTCGTAGTGCATGGGTCGGCGTCCGATCCCTATTGGTCGGTGGTCAAGCGCGGCGTCGATGACGCGGCCGCCCTTACCGGTGCCAAGGTCGAATATTACGCGCCGCAGGTCTTCGACGTGGTCGAGCAGGCCCGGCTTCTCGACGCCGCTATCGCCACCAAGCCGGACGGTATCGCCGTCTCCATCGCCGACGCCAATGCGCTCGGCAAATCGATCAAATCCGGGCTTGCCGCCAATATTCCCATGGTGGTTCTGGATTCCGGCGAAAAGGAAGGCGCCGAGCTCGGCACGACGCTCTATGTCGGCACCGTTTCCGAATATGATTCCGGCAAGAAAGCCGGCGAGCGGCTGGCCAAGGAAGGCACGCTCAAGGTCGTCTGCATCAACCACGAGGTCGGCAATGTCAGCCTCGACCAGCGCTGCCAGGGCCTCAATGACGGGCTGAAGCCCTCCGGCGGCGGCACCGAGGTTCTGGCCGTGGCGCCGGATCCCGCAGACATCCAGCGCCGCACCGAAGCCTATCTGTCGGCGCATCCCGACACGCAGGCCGTCTTTGCGCTCGGCGCCACCGCCGCCAACCCGCTGATCCCGATGTTTCGCGACAAGGAACTGTTCGGCAAGCTCAAGCTCTACACATTCGACATCAGCCCGGAGGTCCTCGATTCGGTCGTGGCCGGCGAAATGGGCTTCGGCATGGACGCCCAGCAATATCTGATGGGCTATCTGCCGGTGATCTATCTGGTCGAGCAAGCGACGCACGGCTTCTGGCCGCAGAACAACGCCTATACCGGACCGCTGTTCATAGACTCGCCGGAAAAAGCCAAGGCGATCCTGGCGCTCGCCAAAGAGGGCATCCGCTAGGCAAGCGCTCCGACGGAACGGGAGAATGCGCCAAGCGCTCTCCCGTTCCTTCGAAGATTGCGAATTGAGCGATTGGAGAGCCTAATGGCGGTCGTGGAAGACAAGGCTATATCTCCGGGCGAACTGAAGGCGACCGACCGCTTCGGCATGACGTCGAAGCGGGCCGCCGGCGCCGACGAGCGGCTGGCCAGCACCGGCAAGCTGACCCAGTGGCTGCGCCGGCCGGAAGCCGGTGCCGCCGGTGGGCTGCTTGCGACGATCATCATCTTTGCGCTGCTGCCGGGCGCGGCAAACCTCTATTCGCTGCAGGGATCGATGACATTCCTGACGCTGTCGGCGGAGCTCGGCATCGTCGCCACCGCGGCAGCACTCCTCATCATCGCCGGCGAGTTCGATCTTTCGGTCGGCTCCATGGTCGGCTTTGCCGGTGTCGTCATCGGGCTGACGGTGAAGTACTGGGGCCTGCCGCTATGGGGCGGCATCGCCTGTGCCTTCGCCGTTGCCATCCTCACCGGCTATCTCAACGGCCTGATCGTGGTGAAGACGCGCCTGCCCTCCTTCATCGTCACGCTCGCCACCCTCTATATCCTGCGCGGACTGTCGATCGGCATCACCCGCGCCGTCACCGGCCGCACCCAGATCCCCTACATACTCGAAGGCGCACCGGATCCGGCGACGGCCGGCATTTTCAACGGCCATCTGCTCACCGGCCTGTTCCACTGGATGGGCGCTCAAGGCTGGATAGCCACCCGCAGCGACGGCATTCCCTTCGTCGCCGGCATTCCGATGTCGATCGTCTGGTGGCTCGGCCTGACGGCGCTGGCCGGCTACGTGCTTACCCAGACGAAATACGGCAACTGGATCTTCGCCACCGGCGGCGACCTGATCGCAGCCCGCAACGTCGGCGTGCCGGTCGATCGCGTCAAGATCAGCCTGTTCGTCTACACCGCCTGCGCGGCGACGCTGCTTGCCACCATCCAGGTGATGGAGGCGGGCTCCGCCGACACCACGCGCGGCCTGCTCAAGGAATTCGAGGCGATCATCGCCGCCGTCATCGGCGGCGTGCTCCTCACCGGCGGCTACGGCACCGTCTATGGCGTGCTGTTCGGCGCGCTGATCTTCGGGCTGGTGCAGATGGGCATCTTCTACACCGGCATCGACACCGACTGGTTCAAGGTCTTCCTCGGCATCGTCATCCTGATGGCCGTGCTGGTCAACAACTACATCAGGCTGAAGGCGCTCGGCCGCGGAGGTGGCAAATGACCGAGAGGGCCCAAATGACCGAACCGGCCCAAATGACCGAACCGGCAATGGAACTGCGCGGCGTCAGCGTCAATTTCGGCTCGGTGCGCGCCCTCCAGGACATCGACATCAAGGTCTATCCGGGCGAGGTCCACTGCCTGCTCGGCGACAACGGCGCCGGCAAGTCGACGCTGATCAAGGTCCTGTCCGGCGTCTATCGGCCGAGCAAGGGCGAAATCCTGGTCGACGGCAAGCTGGTCACCTTCCGCAGCCCGCGCGACGCGCAGGAGCTCGGTGTGGCAACGGTGTTCCAGGACCTCGGCATGATCTCGCTGATGTCGATCACCCGTAACTTCTTCCTCGGCCGCGAGCCGACCAAAAGCAGCCTGCCCTTCTCGCGCATCGACAAGGAGCGCGCCAACACCATCGCCAGGCAGGCGATGGCCGATATCGGCATTGACGTGCGCGATCCGACGCAGGCCGTCGGCACGCTGTCGGGCGGCGAGCGCCAGTCGGTGGCGATCGCCCGCGCCGTGCATTTTGGCGCGCGCGTGCTGATCCTCGACGAGCCGACTTCCGCACTCGGCGTCCACCAGGCGGCGATGGTGCTGAAATTCATCATCGAAGCACGCATGCGGGGTTTGGCCGTCATCTTCATCAGCCACAACATCCACCACGCCTATCCGGTCGGCGACACCTTCACCCTGCTCAACCGCGGCCGCAATCGCGGCACCTATGCCAAATCGGAAATCTCGCGCGACGAGGTCATCTCGATCATGTCGGGCGGCGAGGATCTGAAAGCGGTCGAGGCGGAGATTGCCGGCCTGCTCGCCCAGATCGGCAACCGGCCGCCTGCGGCGCCTTGAGCTGACAATCGGACATTGCGGGGAATGATCCAATGAGCAGGATACGCGTCGGGGTCGTCGGCGCCGGCATGATCTCGCAGGTCGAGCACATCCCCAATCTGCTGCGCCTCGGTGAATTGTTCGAGCTGGTCGGCGTCGCCGATCCCTCGAGGATTTCGCGGCAGTTCGTCACCGACACCCATGGCATTGCCAATTTCGAAACAATCGACCAGCTCTTCGACCAACACCTCGACGCGGTGGTGATCGGCTCGCCGGACCCGCTGCATCACGAACAAGTGCTGGCGGCGCTGGCGCGCGGCCTGCACGTCTTTTGCGAAAAACCACTCTGCTATCCGCTGGCGGAAATCGCCGGGATCATCGCCGCGCGCGATGCCGCCAGGAAAATCGTTCAGGTCGGCTATATGAAGCGCTTTGATCCGAATTACCGGCTGGCGCTCGCTTCGCTGCCTGGAACATCGAGCACGCTGCGCGCGGTCTCGGTGGAGGTAAACGATCCCGACGCCTGGCCGTTCATTGCCCATCAGCCCTACAGGCGCGGTACCGATATCCCACAAGACATGGTCGCCACTGTCGCCGCAAAGCAGAAGCGCCAGGTCGAAGAGGCCGTTGGCGTGCATCTGACCGATCTCGCTTTCCGTGGATTTACCGGCGCTTACAGCTCGGCCTTGATTCACGATGTCAACGCCGTCCATGGCCTGCTCGATGCGCTCGGCGTGCCGGACGGCGAGGTCGTCGGCGCGCAGATCTTTGCCAATGGCGACGGCGGCCACGGCGCCGTCAAGTTGCTGGACGGGCAGGCGCTGTGGACCATGACGCATCTCACCGTGCCCAAGCTCGCCGACTACAAGGAGCGGATCACGCTGTTCTTCGACGATGCCAGCCTCGAGCTCGAATTCCCCTCGCCCTGGCTCAACCATCATCCGACCCGGCTGACGGTGACGACCTCGGACGGTCACACGCTGTCGAAGAAAGATTTGCGGGCCGGTTACGCCGAAGCCTTCGTCGAGGAGATGCGTGGCTTCTGGGCGGCGATCGTCAATGGCGATGCCGTCGTCAACCCGCCCGAACACGCCGCCCGCGACCAGGCGCTGCTGATCGGGCTGACCCGGCGGCATCTGGCCTCATAAGATCGTCGGCTTTCAGATCTTGGCGGCGCGCAGTTCATCACGCATGCCGCGCATGCCGATCACTTCGATGTCGAACTCGCTGATCCACGCCTTGACGCGCGCCGTCTTGAACAACGCGTATTCCTCGGTCCGCAGATGGGCATCCGGAGGATTGATCGCCTCGAAATCGCCTACCGTGTTGAAATGCAGCGACAGGAAACTCAACCCCTCCGGGATTCTGGCAAACATCGCGTGGTAGGCCGTCTGCGCATCCGTCTTGCGCGCCCAGGGCGTTTCCAGAACGATGTCGAACACCGGTTCGCCTGCCGCTTGCGCCCTTACGATTTCGGCATCGTAGCGGGCAATGTCCAGCTCACCGGCATAGCTCGCCGGGTTGTAGCCCGACAGGTCCTTCACCAGCAGCGCCGGCAGCCGGTATTCCCGACCGAGCTTGCGATAGATGGCGATGAATTCCGGCATCTGCGCCGTGCCCATGTGAGCGTCGAGATGGGTGATGTCGATGCCGGCAGCGATGGCGCATTCGATCTGCGCACGCAGTTCCGCTTCCACCGCATCGGGATGGGCTTTGCGCGCCTGCGGTACGGTCGGCCAGAAATAGCCGAACTCGTCAGTCATCGCAGCCGATTTGGGCGGGTTGGTCAGCGGACGCCAGCGATACGGCTTCTGCTCGCTGGTCAGCGTCAAGTGCACGCCGAGGTCGAAATCGGGATTGGCGACGGCGATCTGAGCGGCTTCCGGGAACCACGGGCATGGCGCCATCACCGAACCGGAACTGCATGTGCCGAACCTCGACAGTTCGAAAAACGCGATATTTGCGCCATGGCTCATGCCGACGTCGTCCTCGTGGATGACGACACGCTTCCTTGCGGTCTTTACGGTCATTTCCTGCTCCTGAACTGCTGCATTGTCAGCTCACCCGACACGGGCAACGAGGTCGGTCAATTCGTCGAGCTCGATCTCGTCACGCCGGAACCGGCCCGCCACGCGCCCCTGCGCCAGAACCACCAGATCGTCGGCCACCGAGAGCGCGTGACGGAAATTGTGGGTGATCAGGATGACCGCCTGGCCCTGCTCGCGTGCCCTGAGAATGTGCTCGAGCACCCGGCCTGCCTGACGCACGGCCAGAGCCGACGTAGGCTCATCCAGCACAAGCAGCGACGATCCGAAGAACATGGCTCTTGCGATTGCCAGGGACTGGCGTTCGCCGCCGGAAATGTTGACGCCGCGTTCGTCGAGACCGCGTTCCCAGCGCACCCCGAGCTGATGCAGCGCCGAGCGCGCCATGTCGTCGGCGCGTTTCATGTCGAGCCATTTGAACGGTCCGAAACCTTTCAGCGGTTCGCGGCCGAGCACGACATTGCGTGTGACCGACAGCAATTCGCAGACGGCAAGGTCCTGGAACACCGTGGCAATGCCGCGTTCGCGCGCCTGAGCCGGGTTGGCGAAAGCCACCTTCTCGCCGTTGAAGCGCAATTCTCCCCTGTCCGGCGGGAAGACGCCGGACAGGATCTTGATCAAGGTCGATTTGCCGGCGCCGTTGTCGCCCAGCAGCGCCAGGATGCGTCCGGCATAGGCGCTTAGCGACACGTCGACCAGCGCGGTGGTGGCGCCGAACCCTTTCGACAGGTTGACAGCCTCGATCACCGGCACCGCGCCGGCAGCGACCGGCTCGACCGGAGGGCGGCGAAGGGTCAGGTCGTCGGAGCCGCTGCCGGCCGGCAGCCGGGCCCCGCGCTGGGCATCCAGGCCAGACGGCTCGCTCATCGCGTCTTCTCCTTCGCCAGGCTGCCGGCGGGCCGTATCTCCGCCGTTGCGGCGTTGCCGGCAATCGCCGCGTCGGCAGCACTGCTGTCGCGCTTGAAGCCGCCCATCGCCCTGGATTTGGCGATGCGGCGCGCCACCGAGGTATTGAGGATGACCGCGCCGACGACAATGACGCCGGTGAGCGTGCGGAAGAAATGGCCGGGAGCGCCTGCCAGCACCAGGCCGACCTGGATCATGCCGAAGGTGACGGCTCCGAGAATGGTGCCGATGACGCTGCCGTAGCCGCCGGCCAGCAGCGTCCCGCCGATAACGGTAACGGCTACCGCCTGCAGTTCGATGCCCTCGCCGCGCAATGCGTCGACGGAGGAAAAGCGGGCAACCTGGATGACGCCGGCGATGGCTGCCAGCGCCGATGTGATCATGAACAGGATGACGGTGACGCGGTCCACCGGTACGCCGAGATTGCGCGCCGCCTGTTCGTTCTGGCCACGTGCCTGGATCCAGTTGCCGAACCTGGTGCGCGCCAGCAGGAAGGTGCCTGCCAGCCCGATTGCCAGGAACCACAGCATCGACATACGAAAGCCGGCAAGCAACGGACCCGCCATTATGGCCTTGAATCCAGGCGGAATGGCGACCGCCATCGGAAAGCCGCCGGTCAGCGCGATCAGTATGCCGCGCCAGATCAGCATGGTGCCGAGCGTCACGACGAAGGAATGGATGCGGAACCTGACCACGATCATGCCGTTGGCCCAGCCAAGCGCGGCTCCGACGGCCACCGCGACCGGCGCGGCGACGATCGGTGGCAGGCCGAAGTCGCGCATCAGCACCACGCAGACGAACGAGGTGAGTCCGAGCACCGCGCCCACCGACAAGTCGAAGTGACCGCCGATCATCAGCAGCGTGACGCCGACGCTGACGATACCGAGTTCGGCCGCGACGGCCATGATGCTGATGTAGGACAGCCTGGTGGGGAAAAGCTGCGGGCTGAGCGCGGTGAAGACCAGGAACAGGATGACGACGGCCGCGATCGACGTCGCCTCCGGCCGCAGCATCAGCCGTCTCAGCGCCTCGCCGGCGACCACACGGGAGGAAGGCTTGTTGGCCGCATACGGCCCGGGCTGTTCGTTCATGCCGTCATCCCGATACAAGAGTGGCCACGAAGATGGCGAACGGGCGGCTTGGCCGCCCGTCCTGGACGAGTGCTAGGTTTTTGCTGTCGTCCAAAAACCACTGATGGACTTTTGGGCGGCGTGCATCAGCGATAGCCCTCCTTCACCAATGCCGAGACGCGCTCCACATTGTCCTTGTCGACGACCGTCGGACCGGTCAGGAAGTAGTTACCTTCGATCAGGCCGTATTTCAGGTAGTGGGTCAGGAGCAGCACAGGCATGTAGCCGCGCCAGAACTGCTGCTGGTCGATGGTGAACGCCTGCCGGCCATCCTTTATCGCATCGAGCGATTGCGCGACGATGTCGTAGCCGGTGAGCACCAGGTCGTCCCGGCCGCTGTCTGCCTTGGCGGAGAGGAAACCGTCGATCACGTCGCATGTGCTCGTGGCTGCGGCCGTATCGGGGTGCACGCGCAGGTAATTTGACAGCGCTTCCGCCTGCTGGCCCGGATCCATGGTCAGTTCGAGGAAGTCGGCCTCGATGCCGGCCTTCTTGAGCTCATCGATCTGCGACGTCGCCCTGAGCTGGCAGCTCGCGTCGCCCGGCTGTTGATTGGCGACCACGACGCGGCCCTTGACGCCCATCGAGACCAGTCGCTGCGCCGTCAACTTGCCCGCCGCCGCTTCATCAGATCCGGTGCGGAACAGGAAGAAATCGTTGGGATCGCGCACTTGCGAGCCGGACGGCGGCGCGGCGGCGCTGCCGAAGGCAATGCCGGCTTCCTTGGCGCGCGCGGCGACATCGGCATAGGACGAATCCTCGGCGAAGGCGCAGATGGCGATGCCGTTGGCCTGGGCGGCGATCGCCTCCTCGATCTTCTGCACCTGGTTTGGAATGGTAAGCTGATCCGGGAAAATATAGGTGACCTTCACGCCGAGGTTTTTGCCGGCCTCCTCGGCGCCGCGTGCCAGATAGCCATGAAAGCCCGTCGGTGCGGCACAGCCGACAAAGTAGATCGAGATATCCTTGTCCTGCGCCATGGCCGCTGCGCCGAAGACCGGCAGCAAGGCCACCGCCGAAATGGCGACAACCCGGCTGACGTGGAAGCCAATTTTCGATAGCCCATTTTTCATGCTCATGCCGATTTCCCCTATGCTTGTTGTTAAGGTCGACCCAAGCGACTTGCGCATCTGGAAGCTAATCGGCAGCCGGTTCGTCAAACAGACCCATTTCGTATCGATTGACGGGAACCATTCGTGCCGAAACCTCGCCGGCAAACATTGGTCAAGCGCGCACCATCGGCGGCCGCACCGACACAATCCGACTGTTTGAATGTGTGGCGGCCGTTACCTGGACTTGATGACGCTGTCGGTATTGGCCAGCAGCTTGCGCACCGCATTGCGCGCCGCGTCCGGCCGCTGCAGCCGGATGCTCCTCTCGATTGCCTCATGCAGCCTCTGCGCATGCTGCAAATCGTCGAGTTCCCGGGTGGTATAAGCGAACAGATGATCGAACGCCGATTCGATCAGCACGCCGAGCGGCACCAGCAGATCGTTGCCCGAGGCCCGCAGGATGGCGAGGTGGAACCGCGTGTCGGCGCGGGTGCGCTCCTGCAGGTTGGTCGCCTCGCCCATCTCGCGGCAGGCCTGGCTGATCTCGGCCATCTGCTCGTCGGTGCGCCGCATGGCGGCAAAAGCGCTTGCCTCCGGCTCGATGATGT
>NZ_JAMYVL010000029.1:0-52500 GCF_040323955.1 Mesorhizobium sp. M0018
GCTGCGCGAAAGATTGTCTGTCACAGTAAATTTCCTCGATCTTGTCGATGCCGGCCGTGGTCTGGGTGCTGCGTTTACGCGAAGGGAATTGACGCCGGAGGCGCTGAATGTGGTAAACGCGGTCGAACAGGCCGACGCGCTGATCGTCACGACGCCGGTCTACAACGGCTCCTATGCTGGCCTGTTCAAGCATCTGTTCGACCTCATCGATCCACTGGCGCTCGTCGACCGGCCGGTCCTGATCGGCGCGACGGGTGGTGGCCAGCGCCACGCGCTGGTAGTCGAACATCAGCTTCGCCCACTGTTTGGCTTTTACTCCGCCCTGACGGTGCCGAGCGCCGTCTATGGCAGTGACAGCGACTTTGCCGACGGCAAGCTCGTAGATTCGCTGGTTCTGGCGCGGGCCGGGCAGGCCGTGGATCAATTCGTTGCCCTGCTTTCACCGCGCCAGCCGAAGAGCCAACCGGTCCGGGCGGCTTCGGCCTGACGGATAAAGTGCCAAGGCAAGTGCCTGATGGGCGATATATTGCCAAGGCGCGGCCCGTAAGCACTCCGCATTTTGCGCCTGAATAATCCCGCGGGCGACAGCGTGCCGTCTAAATCCGAATTCTTTTTTAAGCGCGAGCTGATTTTAAGAATTCCATTGCTATCTAAGTCTATAATATCAGTGGACTTTAATCCAACGCTCTTTGAATAGGGCGGGCAGTCGAGGGGTTTGCCCTCTGTTCAAAAGGATTAAGGCTCCATGCGAAAACTTATTTCCGCCGCCCTTGTCGGGCTTGCCATAGCGGCCACATCCGCTGCAGCGCATGCCGACGACAAGAAAGTCGTCATCGCCTACCAGACCGGTGCCAATCCCTACAATCTCGGCATTGCCAATGGCGATCTTGCCAAGAAAACCGGCTGGAACATCGAATACCGCCGCTTCAATTCCGGTGCTGACATCTTTGCTGCCATCGCATCCGGCGACGTCCAGATCGGCGATGTCGGATCAAGCCCGTTCGCCGCAGCCGTCAGCAGGGGCATCGACGTGAAGGCCTTCTACATCTCCTCGGTCTCCCGTGACGGAGAAGCCCTGGTGGTGCGGCCCGATATCAAGTCGCCAGCCGACCTGCGGGGCAAGAAGCTCGCGGCCGCGCCGGTATCGACCGATCATTACCAGCTTCTCGCCGTCCTCAAGCAGGAAGGCATTTCGGAGAAAGAAACCCAGGTCATCGCCATTCCGCAGCCCGAAATCGTCGCTGCCTGGAAGCGCGGCGACATTGACGGGGCCTTCGTCTGGGATCCGGCACTCTCTGAACTCAAAAAGGACGGCAAGGTTCTGCTCACAGCCGGCCAGGTCGCCGACCGTGGCGCGCCGACCTTCAGCGCGCTGGTCGTGACCGGCGATTTCGCCAAGGCCAATCCCGACTTCCTCGGCCAGTATGTCCGGCTGATCGACGGCTACAACACCGCCTACCTGAGCAACCCGGCCGCATGGGGACCGGACTCCGAGAGCGCCAAGCTGATCGCCAAATTGCAGGGCGGCACGGCGGCCGAGAATTCGGAGCAGTTGAAGACAACAGTGGTTCCGCCGCTCGACGAGCAGGTGTCCGACAAATGGCTGGGCGGTGGTGAGAAGAGCGCCGTTGCGAAAATCCTCAAGGACACTGCGGGCTTCCTGAAGGACCAGCACAAGATCACCGCCATCAAGGACAGCTACGCCGCGTTCGCCGATCCGGAATACGCAGACGCTGCCAAAGCCTCGAACTAGAAATCCCTGAACGACATCCGGATCTGGCTGGCGAAAATCTCGCCAGCCAGATCGCTTGGAGGGCCAGTATGCTTCGAATTCACGATGCCAGCGTGACCTTTCCGGCCTCGGATGGCCAGGACGTACACGCGCTTGATCACGTCTCGCTCGATATCGCTCCAGATTCCATCGTTGTCGCGGTTGGTGCTTCCGGATGCGGCAAGTCGACATTGCTCAACGCGATCGCCGGCTTCCTGCCGCTCACCGAAGGCACGATCACACTGGACGGAAAAGAAATTGTCGCGCCCGGCGGCGATCGTGGCGTCGTCTTCCAGAAAGATACCTTGCTGCCCTGGGCCAATGTGCTGGACAATGTCGCTCTCGGCCTGAAATACCGGGGCGTGCGGCGCGGTGAACGCCATGAGCGATCGAGGCGTCTGCTGGAACTGGTCGGGCTCGCCGATTTCGCCGAAAAGCCGCCCTATGAACTGTCCGGCGGCATGCGCCAGCGAGTCGGCATCGCGCGGGCGCTGGCCACCGATCCGAAGATCCTGCTGATGGACGAGCCGTTCGGCGCCCTCGACAGCCTGACGCGCGAGACGATGCAGCAGCTTCTGGCCTCGGTCTGGGCCAAGACCGGCAAGCAGATCCTGTTCATTACCCATTCGATCGAGGAAGCCCTCACGCTCGGCAGCACCATCGTTGTGATGTCGCCTCGACCAGGCCGCATCGTTGCCCGGTTCGACGCCGACTTCGTTCGCGACTTCGCTGAGAGCGGCGACATCGGGCCGATCCAGTCCCACCCGCGTTTCATCGAACTGCGGCAGGAAATCCGCTCGCTCATCCACCAGCCGGAAGGCGCCCGCACAGGAACCTTGCAATGACGCTCGCCGCCAATTCCGGAACCTCTTTTTCGTCTTCGATAGCTCAGCGCGCGCCGTCTCCCAAGACGCGCCGGTCCGCTTCGACAAGCACGCTCGGCATCAGCCTGGTCACCCTGGCGTCGCTCATCGCGTTGTGGTTTTTGGCCACGCGCTTCGGCTGGGCGTCGCCGCTGTTCCTGCCGTCGCCGGCCGAGGTACTGACCCAGTTCAGCGCCGTCTGGGCCGATGGCTATGCCAACGGTACGCTCCTCGAGCACACACTCGCCAGCCTCGGCCGCATCGCCGCGGCGCTCGGTGTCGGCATTTTCCTGGGCATTCCGCTCGGCCTGCTGATGGGACTCAATCGCTGGGTCAAGGGCATCTTCAGCGTTCCGATCGATCTCTACTGGGGTCTGCCGCCTTTGGCCTACCTGCCGCTGCTGATCATCTGGCTGGGCATCGGCGAAACGTCCAAGATCGTGCTCCTGTCGCTGTCGACCTTCGCCCCGATCTGTTTTGCCGCACAGGCCGGCGTCCGGTCGGTGCCGGCCGAACGCATCAATGCCGCGCTGTCGCTCGGTGCGAGCCGGCTGCAACTTTTCACCAGCATCATCCTGCCGTCCGCGTTGCCGGAAATCATGACCGGCCTGAAGATTGCCATCGGCGCCGGATTGTCCACGCTGGTAGCGGCCGAGCTGATCGCGGCCCAGTCGGGCCTCGGCTACATGATCATGTCGGCGGCCAATTTCCTCGCCACCGACGTCGTCTTCGTCGGCCTCATCGTCATCGCCATTCTTGCCTTCGCCTTTACCAGCGGCATGCGCTGGCTGGAGCATCGCCTCATCCCCTGGAAGGGCAAGATCTGACGCTTGCCTAGACATTCCGCAATCGCTGAAGGAAACAATCCGATGTCCAGCAACACCCGTCCGCTCGACCTCTACTGGTATCTGCCGACCCATGGCGATGGACCGTATCTCGGCACGGACGAGCGGCACCGCCCGGCAACCTTCGGCTATCTCAGGGAGATCGCCCAGGCTGCGGACCGGCTTGGCTTCAAGGGTGTGCTCCTGCCCACAGGAACGCGTTGTGAAGACGCCTGGATCGTGGCGGCCGGGCTGATCCCGCTCACCGAACGGCTGAAGTTCCTCGTGGCACTTCGGCCGGGCAGCGGTACACCGGCGCTGTTTGCGCGTCATGCAGCCACTCTGGACCGCATTTCCGGCGGTCGTGTCCTGCTCAATGTCGTCACTGGAGCCGACCCGGCCGATCTCGCCGGCGACGGCAACAAGCTCAGTCATGACGAGCGCTATGCACAGACCGACGAGTTCCTGACCATCTGGCGGCGGATCCTTTCGGGTGAGCCGGCGGATTTCGACGGCAAATATCTTTCCGCCCACGGCACCGACATTTCCTTCCCGCCGGTTCAGCGGCCGCATCCGCCACTCTGGTTCGGAGGCTCTTCGGATGCCGGCATCGCGATCGCCGCCAAGCACGTGGACACCTATCTGAGTTGGGGTGAACCGGTGGACCAGCTTGCCGAAAAGATCGCCCGCGTCAGGGTGGCAGCGGCAGCGAAAGGCCGCACGATGCGCTTTGGCCTGCGCATTCACCTTATCGTACGCGAAACGGAGGATGAAGCCTGGGCTGCAGCCGACCGGCTGATCAGCCACGTAACCGACGACCTGATCGCCGAAGCCCAGAAGGGATTTGTCCACATTTCGGAATCCGTCGGCCAAAAGCGCATGTCGGCGCTGCATCAGGGCCGACGCGATCGGCTGGTCGTCGGCCCGAACCTGTGGGCGGGACCGGGGCTGGTGCGCGGAGGTGCGGGAACGGCCTTGGTCGGCAATCCCGACAATGTTGCCGCGCGCATTCGCGAGTATCAGGAGATCGGCATCGAAACCATCATCGCGTCCGGCTATCCGCATCTGGAAGAGGCGTTCAACGTCGCTGAATTGCTTTTCCCCAAACTCGGCCTGAATGGCGAAGCCGCACCCCAGGAGCGCAGCTGGGACGTCGAGTTCGGACGCCCCAAAGTCACCGCGTCCGCTTCGTGACGACCTGCCGACAGCGTCGGCCAGGGCGATGTCATGTGGCTTCGCGGCGGCGATCGGAGCGAGGCTGCGGCCAGGTCCAATGACACGGCTTTCGGGAAGTCGACCGAGAGCAAGTAGCGTCCTGGCTAACCGCCGGATAAAGTTAGGATAGGCCATATCCGGCCGCTCAAGCGAGCTCGGCTGGCGTTATCCCAGGAGCCCCCCTGGGATAACTGCTATTGAGGCCGCGGCCGGCCCCTCCGACAGCCTCAGGCGGTAACGAGGTCGCTCACATCGGCCCCGGCACCATCTTGGTCGGCTGCTCAGGCATCGGAAACGGATAGTTGTCGCATTTCACGTCCGGGTTCGTCGGGCTGAACATTCCGAGCGGGTTGTCCTTGAATAGCCAGGCGTGAAGGTCGTAGTGGTGGAACTCCTTGGGGATGAGCGGATAATGCCCCTCCATCGGCCCCTGGAATGTCTGGCCGAAGAGCTTCGGCGGCTCCTTGGTGTCCGGCGTCAAAGGCACGAGCCATTCCGCGCCGACCAGGCGCAATTCGCCGCCCACCGGCTCATAGATCAGCACATTGGGGCGCGTCGGATCCGCGGTCGGGCCGACAGTCGTGACGTTGACGAAATGGATGCCCATCGCGCCCTTCGGGTAGTCCATCGCCCCCTCTACCTTTTCACCGCTGTAGAAGACGCATCCTACCGTCGATAGATAAAGCTCGCGAATGGCAACCTTGTAGTCTTCATACCTGGACAGCGATTTACGCAGGGCATCGATCTCGGCTTTGTCGGGTTCGGCCGCCCGAGGAGTGGCGGCGTTCAGACACGCGCCAACGAGACCTGCCAAGGTGAGGATACCGACACGCCTGAGGTGAGTTGTTTTCATCATGCATTCCTCCCGGATTTTTTTCTTCTGGCCGTGCAGGACCGAGGCGGCAGTGATGCTGGACGCGCGGCCGTAATTGATCGCCTCATCCCGGTTGGGACTGCGTCGATGCTAATCCTTTCCGCTGATCGGGAGAATTAACCCTGACGACCTAGGCCCGAGCGGGCCGACTGTGCAGAGACGGACGGTCGGGCCCCCTTCGGACCCCATGCACTAGCGCCGGCGCAGCAGGCTCCTCATCCGGTTGCGCAACAGGCGCGCCATGTTGCGGGTTTCGCGGTAGAGGTGAAGCTGCGACGCCGCCTGGCGGGCGGGGCGGTCGGCGTCCGGCGTCAGCCCGATCACCAGCGTGCCCATCGGCTTGCGTTCGCTCCACAGCCGGCTCATCACCGGATGGTCGGGCACCGCGCAGGAATCGGTCATCATGATGTTGGGGTCGTCGAGATGCTGCCTGGTCACCTCGATCATCAGCAGCGTGCCCGGCGAATAGGCAGCGAGCGTCTCGTCATAGGCGGTCTTCCAGGTGTAGGCGACGCCGGCCTCGACGAAGACGACCAGGCAGGCGATGGTGCGGCCGTCGAGCGTCAGCGAATGGATGCGGCAGAGATCCTGCTCGGCCAGCCGGTGCACCGCTTCGCGGGCGAAGGCGGCCCGGTAGCGGTCGATCGCCATGGCGGTGCGCTCGCGGCCTTTCCAGCCGGCAGCCTCCAGCGTCAGGAAATTTTCGATGGCGTGGCGGATCTCGTCAGGCCCGCGCGCCACGACATGCTCCAGCCGGCCGAGGTCGGCGAGGCGGCGCTTCAGGCGGCGGAACTCGCGATAATGGTGGGCGCGCAGCGAAGCTTTCAGATATTCCTCGCCGTCGAGCTCGCTTTCGAGCACCGGGCGCTCGGCCTTGCCGGTGGTGACCAGCGTCAGGCCGCGCGTTTCGGCGACGCTGGCGAGCAGGCTGGCCACCGGGCCGTCCAGCCTTATGTCGGGCAGCACGAAGACTTTCGGCAGCTTGAGATGCGGCCGCGACAGCATCGAGAAGAGATCCTCGATCACGCCGATCGGATCGTCGCGGTCGACCAGCGGCGTGCCGATCGGGCCGAACGGGCTCGACCAGGTGCGCATGACTGGAACCCCGAGCGGCACCGCCGGCCGCTCGACCGAGAACGGCACCAGCAGGCGCAGCCGGTTGCGGTACTGGTCGCCGTCCCGGATGACGGCCAGCCGCACCTCGCGGTCCTCGAGCCTGGGCATGGCCGGCGCCAGGAAGCGCGGATTGAAGAAGACGTTGGGCTCGATCGTGCGGGTACAGAGATAGTCGAGCTCCTCGACCAGGTCGAAGCCGGCGGAGGCCGGATAGATGGCAAGCTTGCGCTCGGGCCGGTTGTTGGCGAGGATCTCGACATGGGCGGGGTCGGCTTCGCGGGCAAGCCCGGCAAGGCCGGACACCATGGCGCCGGCCGGGCCGCCGCTGGTTTCCTCGAGCAAGGGGACGGCAGCCATCAGGCGGCTCCTTTGGCGGGCACGAAAATGACCATGGCGATGCCGAGCTTGCGCCAGACCGTAAAGGACAGCGCGCCGGCCTCGAAGATCATGGCGAAGACGGTGGCCATCGCCGCGCCCCACAGACCGAAAAGCGGGATCAGCATGACGCTAAGCGCGATGTTGAAGGCCAGCGTCATGGCGTAGACGGCAGCACAGATGTTCTGGTTGCCGCTCATGGTGAGCAGGCTTTCGCAAGGGCCGACGGCGGCACGCGCGACGACGCCGAACACCAGCAGGAACAGCAGCGGATAGCCGGCGGAAAATTCGGGGCCGAACAGGGTCAGCATCGGCTCGCCCAGGGCCAGAACCAGCAGCGCCATCGCCAGCGACGGCCAGAAGGTCCACGACACGGTTTCGCGGGCAAAGGCGGCGAGCTTTTGCGGCTCGCCATGGGTGAACTGCGCATAGCGCTGGGCGACGCCGGCCTTGACGGCGAAATAGACGAAATGCACCAGCGCCAGCGTCTTGACGGTGGCGAAATAGACGGCGACGTCGTTGGGATCGAGATAGGCGCCGACCATCAGCACGTCGGCATTGGTGAGCAGGAAGAAGAAGCTCTCGACCAGGAAGATCGGCAGCGAGACGATGAACCATTGGCCGAAATGCAGCTTCATCGGCCCGGCCGGAATTCTTTTGTCGATGCGCGAGGTGACGCCGACGAGCTGACCGAGCGTGGTGGCGTAGGTGGCGGCGATCGCGGCGAAGATCGCCGTTCTGGCATCGGGCGCGTAGCCCGCCAGCAGCATCAGCGCCATGAACGCCAGGATCAGCAGCGGCCGCACCAGGAATGTCGGCGACAGCGCAAACAGCGCCCAGGAATTGGCCCGCGCCAGCCCTTGCAGCAGGTCGGACATGGCGATCATCGGCAGGCAGATGATGCCGAGGATGAACGGCACGACATAATAGTTCTCGATAAAGGGCGACAGTAGCCAGACGCCGAGCGCGCCGAGGCCGGCGATCACCGTCGAGGCAACCAGCACGAACAGCCGGCTGGCCCGCACGATGCCGCGCAATTCGGCCAGCATGCCGCGCTCGCGATATTCGGGAATGAAGCGGATGATCGAGGTGTGGAAGCCGAGGCAGGCGAGATTGCCGACGATGACCATCGTCACCCACACGAGCACGAAAATGCCGTATTCGAACGACCCCATCCAGCGCGCCATCAAAACCTGGCTGACGAAGGCGATGACGGCGCTGATAATGCGGACTGAAAAGGCGATCAGCGACATGCGGCCGGCCTCGCCGCGCGCGCCGGCGCTGAACAGCACGGCATCGATCAGGCCAAGCAGCGGCCTGATGCGCAGCGCAAGGCGCTGCGGCAGGAACCGCCCGGCTGTCGTCGCCGCGGAAAAGCGCACCCAATACTCTCCGTTTTCCGCCAATTTACAGGGATTGGGTGTAGCGAAGACACATTAAGAAACGGTTGGGTGGGGAGGAGGCGGGGCGGACGAAAAGCCAACGATTCGGCTTTTCGAGCGATGAACGCTCGGATCCTAGCGGAGGCAGGAGAGCGATACGCCGGCTCCTTACTCCCCTTTGTGGGAGAGGTCGGATCGCCCCCGATGTGCCCTACAAATCCGCAGTCAATCCAGATAAGGGGCAACCACTTCATTTGTTCGCTTTTCAGATGGCCTTCACTATAGGAAAAGCCCTATCCCATGGCGAACCTTCATCACGGCCAAACCACACCCGAGAGCCCTCTTTTACTTTTGATGTGCCGTAGAAACTTTCTGGATGGTACATCAGAATTGTGTTCTGACTATCAGAAATACGCCCCGTATATCCATGCAGCTGGCTAATAATCCCGTAATCGTATCTCGTTATAGAGTAGCATAAATCTTCACAAAGTAGCGCCAATTGAGATGCGGTCGGACGTTTGTTTTCGTCTTTATCTAAGCAGCGACAGATGATTTCAAAAAGTTGTTTTCCTAAACTTTTAAACTGAGCGGAATTTATCTGAGTTGGAGGCTTTGGGGTTTTCGCTGCAATGATATTAGGTATAGACTTAAGGCCCGTTCCAAATGGGAGCTCGCCGACGAGAAGCTCGTAGGTAATTGCTGCTATTGCCCACACGTCCGACGATTTCTTAGGCATTTTGAATTCGTTGATCGCTTCGGGTGACATGTACGGTATTGCTCCGAGGACGGTTTTTGATGAAGTAGAACCTCCGGCTTCAGCCCATGGCCCGATCTCGGCTTCAGCCATCTTGGCAATGCCAAAGTCTGTAATTTTTACATTATCGAACTGGAATCCGCCTACGACCATAATGTTGCTTGGCTTTAAATCTCTATGTACAACTTCTACTGCATGCGAAGCAGCTAATCCCTTTGCCAATTGATGCAATATCCGCGTGCATGTCGAAGGTGGAAGATAAGGAAGGTTGCCTTCCATCACCGCAGCCAAGTCTGCTCCTGGTACAAGTTCTTCAATAATAAAAGGCCGCCCTCCATCTTCGAAGTAATCAAGTGTCTTCGCTACGTTCGGATGATTTACTTTAGCACTGACCACGGCAGATTGCTGAAAGCGCTTTAGTCCAGCGTCATCCTTAGGTGTCTTAAGAGCAACTTGTCGGCCAAACAATTGATCAACTACGCGGTAAACGTGCTGCATGCCGCCTGCTCCGATCCATTCTTCCGGACTGTAGCGGCCGGCAATCGCTGCCGTCCCTTTTGATACCGGGCCCTTCAATTCATCACCTCGGGGTGAGAGATATCTGCAGTAATCGAGGTCCTGAGTCTCCTGTCGCCACTCGGATCCCCCAAAACTATCACCGCGGCTCCCTGCAACCTGTATCCCACAACGACCTGCCGATTGTTGTGTCTCACATGGCCTAATACCTGAGTCACAACAAAATCGAGCCCATCATAACTTATGGTTACTCCGTCGCCCTGTGCAGTAAGAGTGACGGTCCGGTTGGCAGCATCAACGAAATGATCGCTACCCGAATACGTGATCAGCATGCGGTGCTTATCAAATAAGAGATTTTTTCCGAGAGCGGCCCGGAGCGTTTCGGCATTGGGTCGCTCCAATGGATCATAACTCAGCGTCGAATTCAGTAAATAAGCTATTTCAACGGGAACTGAGACGTCGGTGGAATTAAAAGCCAATGACTTTTTAGGTATGGACGGAGGGACATGCCCAAGTTCAGGCGGCAGCTTGCCCGCATTCAGAAGCCATAATGCGGTGACCCCAAATGCGAATATATCTACAGCCGCCGTAAAAATATGGTTCCCGCTGGAATCGGGAATAAAAACCTCAGGTGCTGCATAGAACGGAGTAAAAAATAGTTGTTTTGTTTTTGCCCCATCAGAGAGTTTTGCGAGACCAAAGTCAAATATTTTCAGTACGCCAGAGCTATCGACCTTCATGTTATCCGGTTTTATGTCGCGATGAACACGGCCGTGCTGATGAACGTCGCTAATTCCGGAAATTATGGAGTACAATGAACGAAGTGCCACGCCGGTACCAGACGAGGCTTCAATCGGTTTTAGGTCTGTGCCTTCTATGTACTCTTCGACAAATCCCACGATCTCTAAGTCATCATGGATAACGTCCAAGACTTGGACTACGTACTTCGACCTGATGTCAGCAAGGGCAGATAGCTCATCCATAAGTCTATACTTTTCGATCCCAGGCTTAAGAGATTTCACCACCACTTGACGCTGAAGATTGCTGTCAAAGCAAAGAGCGGTCTCCCCCATTCCTCCTCCGGAAAGAGTCATGACCATCTTGGAATACCTGGTCGGGAGAGTTATCATTCCTGTTTCTTACTCTTGTTATTGAACTCTATATTCAATTGCGGTTTTTCAATTTCATTTTCAGAAACTCGAGCTTTGTTCTCACCCGGTTTCTTGTCGGTCTTTCGAGGAGTTCGAGCGGGTTTCTTTGATTTTACTCCTGTCGATTCTGCAGATTTATTCAATTCTTGTGAGAATTGCCCAATCTGACTAGGCGAAGCAAGCCACATCTCCAGTCGATCGCTGGGGCTCCATATAGTAAGCTCAGTACCTCTCGCGAAGTGCGGTCCAGGGCTAAAGTCATTTGCATAAATCACCACTGCCGAAGAATTATCCTCGACGCCCATCGCTTCCGCGACGTATGTAATCTTGCGCGCAAGTTCCCCGGGGCTTCTAGAGTGGCGATTAATTCTCTCCAGTGCTTTTTTTCCGATACTATGAGCGCCATCAGACGTAATTATAAAAGTCGAACTTAGAGCATCGGACACAGGAAAAATGTGAGGCTCAATAGCCTTTCCAATTCCAACAAACTGAAGAAGACGACTGTCCAAATTATCTTCATTCGCATCGCTGATCTGATGAAGCTGCCCACCGATGGTGTCGTCGCGAGTTAAGAGGTCAAGGCTCCTATCCGGTCTGCTCGCATACAGCCTGCTATCCCCAACGTGCGTAGCCCAGGCTTCTCCAGAACCCCTAATAACCAAAGCAGTAAGAGTAGTGCCGCCATCGCCTCGAAATCTACGATGAACTTCTGCATTGGCGGCATTGATCGCCCCTAACATTTGGCTTGCGATTGGCGCACCTGAGGGCAATGCTAAGCGAGCAAGGAATGTTCCGGCGGCACAACCGGCGGCTGCGCCTCCCTCTTTCATTCCCCCCATTCCGTCACAGATCAATGCAATCAGCAAAGCCTCGCCCGACGGCCTCACGATATAGGCAACCGCCGCTCGATCCTGATTTTCCTGGCGCACCGGTCCCTTCGAGGAACCTACCCCAATACCATCGTTAACCTGCGTGCTGCGGCCGATCGCCTGCTTGGAAATAAAATATTCGATGCGATCTTCAAGTTCGCTACTCACATGTTCTCCATGCGTCTGTCTAAGGCCTAATTCTCTGATGTTTGGGCAACCACGATCTTGGTTCAGCACAATTCCTAAATGCTTAAATCGCCAGAGTTAAATGCTCGCCGGAAAAATAATAGACGAGTTCATTCTTGAAGGCATCCGACAAAGCAGGATTTTCCCCGATCTGCATATGGCACAATATTGTAGTTTGAGCCAACACTGAGGCTTCGTCGGCTTACCGGCGAGGCGCTCCTTGAAAATCGCGAATCGACCATCAAACCTACCGCAAGGTTTTATGAGCCACGCGTCACGCTGAGGATCTATGGATACGACTGTTATACGATGATGGAGCGAGCCGTCTTCTGCAACATGGACGATTTAGTTTTGCTAATCTAGTTTTAGATTGAGCCGAGATGCCTGCCGGGGCGCCCCCCCTCTGGCCTGCCGGCCATCTCCCCCTCAGGTGGGGAGATCGGCTAGTCGCAAGCGCCGGCGCTGCCCCTCATCCGCCCTTCCGGCACCTTCTCCCCGTGAACGGGGCGAAGGAAAGCAGTGCCTTACGCAAACGCCCCATGACAATGCTTGTATTTTTTCCCTGACCCGCACGGGCAAGCCTCGTTGCGGCCGACCTTGCCCCAGGTCGCCGGGTTCTTCGGGTCACGGCCTTCGGGGGCGACAATGGCGTTGGTCTCCTGGCGGACCAGCACGGCCGTCTCGCCGCCTTCGAAATCGTCCTCGCCGGTAAAGCCGTCGATATGGCTGCCGAACATGTCGGGCGCTTCGGGCGGCGGCGCATCGGCCGCCTGGCGGACCAGTTCGACGCGCATCAGTTGCGCGGTGACGGCCTGGCGCAGATTGCCCAGCATCGCCTGGAACAGCTCGAACGCTTCGCCCTTGTACTCCTGCAGCGGATCGCGCTGCGCATAGCCGCGGAAGCCGACGACCGAGCGCAGATGGTCGAGATTGACGATGTGCTCGCGCCACAGATGGTCGAGCGTCTGCAGCACCACCGAGCGCTCGACATAGGTCATCACGTCGGGGCCGAAACGCTCGGCGCGCTCCTTGGCGGCGGCCTCGGCGGCCTGGCTGATGCGCTCGCGGATGTCGTCCTCGGCGATGCCCTCTTCCTTGACCCAGTCCTCGACCGGCAAATCGAGGTTGAGGAATTCGGCGATCTCGGCCTTGAGGCCGGCGACGTTCCACTGCTCGGCATAGGCATTTTCGGGAATGTTCTTGGCGACGATCTCCTCGATGACGCCTTCGCGCATCTCGGTGATGGTCTCGGACAGGCCCTCGCCGTCCATCAGCTCGATGCGCTGCTCGAACACCACCTTGCGCTGGTCGTTCGAGACGTCATCGTATTTCAAGAGGTTCTTGCGGATGTCGAAGTTGCGCGCCTCGACCTTCTTCTGCGCCTTTTCCAGCGCCTTGTTGATCCACGGATGGATGATCGCCTCGTCTTCCTTGAGGCCGAGCTTCTGCAGCATGCCGTCCATGCGCTCGGAACCGAAGATCCGCATCAGGTCGTCCTGCAGCGACAGGAAGAATTTCGACCGGCCGGGATCGCCCTGGCGGCCCGAGCGGCCGCGCAACTGGTTGTCGATGCGGCGCGATTCATGGCGTTCGGTGGCCAGCACGTAGAGGCCGCCGGCGGCGAGTGCCTTTTCCTTCAGCCGGGCGATGTCGTCGCGGATTTCCTTTTCCCTGGCTTCGCGCTCGGGGCCGGCCGGCATGTCGCCAAGCTCCTCGGCGATGCGCATGTCGGCATTGCCGCCGAGCTGGATGTCGGTGCCGCGGCCGGCCATGTTGGTGGCGATGGTGATGGCGCCGGGCTTGCCGGCCTGGGCGACGATCGCCGCCTCGCGCTCGTGGTGGCGGGCGTTCAGCACCTCGAAATCCTTGAAACCTTCCTTGCGCAGGCGTTCGGCCAGCTGCTCGGACTTCTCGATGGAAGTCGTGCCGACCAGCGTCGGCTGGCCCTTGGCGCGGGCTTCCTTGATCTCCTTGACGATCGCCTTGTATTTCTCCTCGACCGTCCGGTAGACCTCGTCGTCTTCGTCAATGCGGATGACCGGCAGGTTGGTCGGGATCTCGGTGACGTCGAGATTGTAGATGTTGGCGAATTCCTCGGCCTCGGTCAGCGCCGTGCCGGTCATGCCGGCGAGCTTCTTGTAGAGGCGGAAATAGTTCTGGAAGGTGACCGAGGCGAGCGTCTGGTTCTCCGGCTGGATCGCCACATGCTCCTTGGCTTCGAGCGCCTGGTGCAGGCCCTCCGAATAGCGGCGGCCGGGCATCATGCGGCCGGTGAACTCGTCGATGATGACGATCTCGCCGTTGCGCACGATATAGTCCTTGTCCCGCTGGAACAGCCGGTGCGCCTTCAGCGCGTTGTTGACGTGGTGGACGATGGCGACGTTCTCGACGTCGTAGAGCGACTCGCCCTTGAGCAGACCCGCATCGCGCAGCATGTTCTCCAGCTTCTCGGTGCCTTCCTCGGTGAAGATCGAGGTCTTCTGCTTCTCGTCGATCTCGTAGTCCTGCGGCTGCAGCTGGATGATGAAGGTGTCGATGGTGTTGTACATTTCCGAACGGTCCTCGAGCGGACCGGAAATGATCAGCGGCGTGCGCGCTTCGTCGACCAGGATGGAATCGACCTCGTCGACGATGGCGTAGCTGTGGCCGCGCTGCACCATCTGGGCGCGCTCGTATTTCATGTTGTCGCGCAGATAGTCGAAGCCGAGCTCGTTGTTGGTGGCGTAGGTGACATCGGCGGCGTAGGCGACGCGGCGCTCCTCGTCGGACAGGCCGTGGACGATGACGCCGACCTTGAGGCCGAGGAATTTGTAGACGCGGCCCATCCATTCGGAGTCGCGCGTGGCCAGGTAGTCGTTGACGGTGACGACATGGACGCCGTTGCCGGCGAGCGCGTTGAGGTAGACCGGCAACGTCGCCACCAGCGTCTTGCCTTCGCCGGTGCGCATCTCGGCGATGCCGCCATTGTGCAGCACCATGCCGCCGATCAGCTGCACGTCGAACGGCCGCATGCCGAGCACGCGGCGGGCGGCCTCACGCACGGTGGCGAAGGCCGGCACCAGGAGGTCGTCGAGACTGGCGCCGTTGGCGATGTCCTGGCGGAACTTGTCCGTGCGGGCCTGAAGCTCGGCGTCGGAAAGCGCCTGCATCTCGTTTTCCATGGCATTGATCGCCTCGACGCGCGGCCGGGTCGATTTGACCCGACGATCGTTGGAGGAGCCGAAAACCTTACGGGCGAGACCGCCGAGACTGACCATCCAATGGCCCTTTCGATAGCATTCCAAGTCATTGCGACGGGCGCCGGCTGGCCCCATCAACTCCACGTGAACGCGGACAAACGCAAAAAGCGCCCGGAAAACGGTTCTGGACGCAAAGTCGTTGGACAGATAAGAGGGGGCTCATTCGATGTCAACGCCGCGCTCGCCCTGTCGACCGCGCCAAATTCCGCCACAATCTTGCTGGTCTGGAAGCCATTCCGCTCTAGCTATCCCGCTTTGGAGATAATCGTAATGTCAGTATTGTTCCGCCGCGCGTCGCTCGCCAGCCTTGGTCTGGCATTCGGGCTATCGGCCCTCTCGCTGTCGCCGCTGATGGCACAGGAGGCCGCCCCTGCCCAGCCGGCAGCACCCGCTCCGGCGGCCAAGCCGGTCGATCCGAACGCCGTGGTCGCCACCATCAACGGCCAGACGCTGACCGAGGCAGACCTTGGGCTTGCCGAGGGCGAGCTGTCACAACAGTTCGCGCAGCTTCCGCCCGAGCAGCGCCGCGCCGCGGCGCTGTCGGCGGCGATCGAAATCCGCGTGATGGCGGCCCAGGCGGTGACCACCGGCCTCGACAAGGATCCCGACTTCCAGCGCCGCATGGCCTTCCTGCAGCAGCGCGCGCTGCATGGCGAAATGGTCGAGAAGGGCGTCGTCGACAAGGTTACCGATGCCGAGGTCCGCGCCCGCTACGACCAGGAAATCGCCAACACGCCGCCCAGCAATGAGGTGCACGCCCGTCACATCCTCGTGAAGACGAAGGAAGAGGCAGACGCCATCATCAAGCAGCTCGACGGCGGCGCCGACTTCCAGAAGCTTGCCAACGAGCACACCAGCGATCCGAGCGGCAAGACCAGCGGCGGCGATCTCGGCTGGTTCGGACCTGGCCAGATGGTGCCGGAATTCGACAAGGCGGTGTTTGCGCTGGCGGTCGGCAAATATACCGACCAGCCGGTGCAGTCGCAGTTCGGCTGGCACGTCATCAAGGTCGAGGACAAGCGCACCAAGCAGCCGCCGGCGTTCGACCAGGTCAAGGACCAGGCGCGCCAGGCGGTCATCCGCGACAAGTATTTCGCGCTGGTCAAGTCGCTGCGCGCCAACGCCAAGGTCGACATCCCCGATGCGAACCTGAAGAAGACGGTCGACGCGCTGGAAAGCGCCAAATAGGCCAGACTGGGCTACGACAGGGCGCGCTGCCGCCCTGTCGCTTCTATTTGGCAGGGCGAGCGATGATGCGTCGACGCCGCCGCCGGACCGCCGTGGCGTGGTCGGCATCGTCAGCGACTATGCCTTTCAAAACATAGCCGACCGCCCTGCGCAGCGTCGCTTCGTCCTCATCCAGGCGGTTCGTCAGAAGATGCGTCCAGGCGAACGAGGCAATCAGGTCGGCGACGACAGTGGCATCGACGTCGGCAGCTATTTCTCCCCTTGCCTTGGCGCGTTCGACCATCTGGCCGGTGTGGACACGACGCCCTCTTGCGTATTCGGCGAGGGCGGCGGCGGCTTTTTCGTCCGACTGCGCCTCGGCAATCAGCGATCTGAACACGCTGCCCGACGACGTGTCGCGCCAATGCGCGAACAAGCTCTTCAGAAAGCCGACGAGATCCTCCGCAAGGTTCCCGGTATCGGGATTGTCGACGCGCTTTTGCCGTTGATAAACGTCGAGCAGCAAGGCGGCCTTGCTTGGCCACCAGCGATAGATCGTCGGTTTTCCGGCGCGTGCGCGGCGCGCCACCGCCTCGATCGAGAAGCCGGAATAGCCAGCTTCGACCAGTACCGCCTCGGCGGCATCGAGAATGGCATCGGCGCTTTCCGGGCTGCGCCGTGCGCCAGCCGACTTGCGCCCGGGATCGGTGATTTCGCCCATCTCTTCTTCCTTACGCGCGATTTCGCAGCCATCATATACAACTCTTGACGAAACGGAACGATCCGTTTTATATGTAACGGAACGTTCCGTAACGATAAGGAGAGTTTGATGAACTCGACCGCCGTGACCCGCTTTTCGCGCCTGCGCTTCGCCCTGCTGGTGCTGCTCGGCGTCTATCCGCTGATCACTGCCATTTTGTACGTGGTTTTTCCGCTGACGCAGGAATGGCAAATCTGGCAGCGCACGCTGGTCATCGCGCCGCTGATGGTCTCGATCATGATCTGGGGGCTGATTCCGGGCGTGCAGCGGGCGTTTCGCGGGTTCATCAACCCAGCGGTCCGCTGATGTTCATTCCAGCGCTTGCGACGTCTCCGAGGCAACGCGCCACGCGCCGTCGGCCAGCACGAGTTCCAGCGTCACCCGCGCCTTGCCGGTCAGGCGCTGCGCCGATTTGTCTTTCGGCACATAGTCGTAGCGCATGGCGAAAACCACGTCGGCACGGTCCTGGCCGTGCGGCGTCACCTCAAGGCTGCCGGGCTCGAGGCCGAACGACCACGATGCCCATTGCGCGAACCAGTCCGTCTTGACCTTGACGATCGCCTCGCTGTCGTAGCGCGTGCCGTAGATGGTGGCCGACGCACCGTAAAGCCGCTTGACGGTTTCGCGCATCCTCTTGGCATCCAGCGCCAGATAGTCCTGGCGCAGAAACTGCTCGATGGCGCTCTTGTCGCCGACGGAGCGCTCGAGCGCTGCGACCTCAGACGCGGGAGCCGGGCTGACGGCCGGTTTCGTTTGCCGGGCAGTGTCTCCGCCCGGAACGAATTCGAAACGCTCGAGCAGCGACCCCTGCTCCCAGGGACGCTGCGCCTCGCGCGTTGCGGAAACGACGTCGCGGCGCACCGCGATCATCATGTCGTTGATGCTTTGTCCGGGCTCGGCCATATGCCGCAAAAGTGCCGCCGCAAAGGGCGAGTTGCGCCCCGTCCCGTCCATTGCGACGGCGCCGGGCGCAGTCGAGAAGGCGATGAATGAGCCGCGTGTCGACTCGAACTGGGCGAGGCCGGCGAGAGCCGTCGCCGAGCGCGTGATGGTGCTGCGGCTGAGGCTTCGGGCAAACGGGTTGTTGCGGCAGGCATCGAGGAAGACCAGGCTGACCTTGGTCTGCTGCTCCATGATGTCGAGAACCTCGTCGATCGGCACCGCCTCGAGCTGCAGCTTGACCGGCATGTCCAGCCGGGCGTCGACCGGCACGATGAAGTTGCGCCCGTCGACCTGCAGGCCGTGGCCGGCATAGTAGAACAGCCCGGCACCGGCGCCTTGCAGCGCATCGGAGAATTCGCCGATCTTGCGTTCGAGCTCGCGCTTGCCGAGATCGTTGCCTTCGATCACCTCGAAGCCGATGGCGCGCAGCTTGTCGGCGATGTCGAGCGCATCGTTGACGGGATTGGCCAGCGTGCCGGCTTCGGCGTAGCTGCCGTTGCCGACCACAAGCGCCACGCGCCGCGCCGTCTGCGCATCGGCGCGCAGCAGCAGAAAGCCCAGAAACGCCAGTGCCAAGACCACAAGCCTGCCCATGGGGCAGGATCATAGCGCTATCGGTCGCAGCGACGCCAACAAATTTGCAACAGCCTGCTTGCTGCATGAGGCGGTGTCAGGCTTCCGGCACCCGTAACGGCTGTGAAACGCCTTGCGCCAGCGCGTGCTATCGGGCAAACCGGCGTTCCTTTCGCGATTTTTCCCGCCCGGGGTCTTCCATGTCCACACAGGTTTCGCCGCTCGCGCCGAAGAAATATCCCAAGATGCCGGTGATCGAGGGCGTGCGCATCGCCACCGCCGAGGCCGGCATAAAATACAAGAACCGCACCGACTTGCTGGCCATGGTGTTCGACGCCGGCACCACCGTCGCCGGCGTGTTCACCAGGTCGAAATGCCCTTCGGCGCCGGTCGATTTCTGCCGGCAGAATCTCGTGGCTGGCAAGGCACGCGTGCTGGTGGTCAATTCCGGCAATGCCAATGCCTTTACCGGCCAGAAGGGCCGCGCCTCGACGGCACTCACGGGCGAGGTGGCGGCGAAAGCGGCCGATTGCACAGCGGGCGAGGTATTCCTGGCCTCGACCGGCGTGATCGGCGAACCGCTCGACGCCGGCAAGTTCAGCCATCTGCTGGCCGGGCTGGTCAAGGACGGCAAGCCGGAATTGTGGACCGAAGCCGCCAAGGCGATCATGACTACCGACACCTATCCCAAACTGGCGACCGCGACGGTCAAGCTCGGCGATGCCGACGTCACCATCAACGGTATCGCCAAGGGCGCCGGGATGATCGCGCCCGACATGGCGACGATGCTTTCCTTCATCGCCACCGATGCGCCGATCGCAGCACCGGTGCTGCAGGACCTCCTGTCGCGCGGCACGGCCAAGACCTTCAACGCGGTTACCGTCGACAGCGACACCTCGACCAGCGACACGCTGCTGATGTTCGCCACGGGTGCTGCCGCCAGGCGCGGCGCGCCGGCAATTTCCGACCCCAAGGATGCGCGCCTCGGCGCCTTCCGCCGTGCCCTCGGCAAGGTGCTGAAATCGCTGGCACTGCAGGTGGTGCGCGACGGCGAGGGCGCCCGCAAGCAGGTCGAGGTCACCGTCACCGGGGCCAAATCGGCCCGCTCGGCCAAGCGCATCGCGCTGTCGATCGCCAATTCGCCGCTGGTCAAGACGGCAGTCGCCGGCGAGGACGCCAATTGGGGCCGCGTCGTCATGGCCGTCGGCAAGGCCGGCGAACCGGCCGACCGCGACCTTCTGTCGATCTGGTTCGGCGATAACCGCCTGGCCTATCAGGGCGAGCGCGACGCCGCTTATTCCGAGGAGGCGACTTCGGCGTATATGAAGCGCGACGAGATCCGCATCCGCGCCGACATCGGCATCGGCCGCGGCAAGGCGACGGTGTGGACCTGCGATCTCACCAAGGAATATGTCGCCATAAACGGCGATTATCGGAGCTGATGGCGTTGGCTTCCAGACATCCGGCAAGCGTGTTGGCGATCGTGCGCCGCTATGAGGCGGCCGGCTTTCGCGCCTGGCCGGCGGCCGCCGTCCATTATGACGGCACCTGGGTGGTGCGGCTGACGGCCGGCCACCCGGCCAAGCGGCTGAACTCGGTCAATCCGCTCGATCCGGGCGACATCCAGCACATTGCCGAGCGCATCGGTCGCGCCAGCCGCCGCTTCGACGCCTATGGCAGGCCGCTGACCTTTCGCATCTCACCGCTGTCGGGGCCTGATCTTTCGAAGTACCTCGACAGCGAAGGCTGGAGTACGTTCGCGGAGTCGCTGGTCATGCGGCTGCCGCTGGCGGACGCCGCGCTCGACGATGCCATGGACCAGATTCCGTTGAAGGACATCAGCCGTTTCATCGGCGCGGCGCTCAAGGTGAGCGGCTCGGATGTGTCGCTGCGTCCGGGCCTGTCGGAGATCATCGGCGCCATCCAGCCGGAGGCCGGGCTGTTTGCGCTGGAGGCCGGCAGCGAACCGCTGGCAACGTTGATCTGCGTGCATGACGGCGACCTTGCCGGCCTGTTCGAGATCGCCACTGACAGGTCGGTGCGCAACCAGGGCCATGGCCGCCATCTCATCCGGTCGGCGCTGAAATGGGCGCGGCTGCGCGGGGCGCGGGAAGCCTGGCTGCAGGTCGAGGCGGACAACGCGCCGGCGCTGGCGCTCTACCGTTCGCTCGGATTCGACGAAGTCTATCGTTATCGCTATCGCCGGCCACCCGGCGCATGAGCGGCTTGGATACGATCGGCAAACGCCTGCTCCTGGTCGCGGCCTGCGCGCTGGTCGATGCCGACGGGCGCGTGCTTTTGGCGCAGCGGCCCGAAGGCAAGCAACTCGCCGGCCTGTGGGAGTTTCCGGGCGGCAAGGTCGAGCCCGGTGAGACGCCGGAACAATGCCTGATCCGCGAATTGTACGAGGAGATCGGCATCGAAACCGACATCCCTTGCCTGGCGCCACTCACCTTCGCCAGCCATTCCTACGATGATTTTCACCTGCTGATGCCGCTGTTCGTCTGCCGTCGGTTCCGCGGCATTGCCCAACCGAAGGAAGGCCAGGTGCTGAAATGGGTGCGGCCGCGCCAGATGCGCGATTTTCCAATGCCGCCGGCCGATGCCCCGCTGATCCAGTTCCTCATCGATCTGCTGTAGCGGCCGACCTGCCGTAAATCGGGCAGCGCCGCAACGCGCCGGCAGCAGCGTTAATGAAAGATTTATCTGACCGTGAAAAATTGACGCTAGGCGGTTTCGCCGATTCCACCGCTGGGGAGCGATTTGCATGAGCCTTGAAAAGGACTGGGACTGGCCTTGGCCCGACCGCCTTCCTGGCGCCGCCAATGCCGGCATGGGAATATTGCGCATCGCCCTCTTGTTCGGCTCGGCCGCGGTGGCTCTGGCCTTGATCGCGACGCCCTACCTCGACAGCCGGACCCGCTCGCAGTTTGCCCGCGACGGGCTTGATACGATGAGCACCGGCTCGATCGGCCAGCGCGACAGCTATACGCTACGCAAGAGCGTGCTGCAGCCGCTGCCCAGTTCGGTCTGCGTTATACGGGCCGATGGCAGAAGCAGCGGCGACTGCTGACTCCTCAACAGATCTCCAGGATTCGGCTGGTTCCTAGAATGCAGCTGGTTCCTAGAATGCAGATGGTTCACCGCGCGTTAAGCCTGTCGCATTAACCTTTCTTAACGGGTCGGCGCTAGGTTCAGGCAAGAGGGATGGCGCCCATGAAAATCTTGCTGCAACGATTTTTAGAAGACGAGAGGGGTGCGACGGCTATCGAATATGGTTTGATCGTCGCCGTGCTGTCGCTTGCCATTGTCGCTGGTATTGGCCAGGCTGCCGGCGCCATCCAGTGGTTGTTCAGCGACAACAGCAGCAAGCTTGCCAACGCTTTTGCACAGTGACCCCGCTAGCTTTTGCGTGGAATACGCTTGGCTTTTGCGCAAGGATGCGCTCAGGGGCCGCCGGGGTTTTCCAGGATTGTCTTCAGCGATATTTTTGCGGAGCCCGGCTTCAGCGGCTTTTGCTGAGAGGCATCGGGCGCCCAGCCTGACATCCAGACCACCGAGAAACTCGCCCTGACGCGGCCATCGGCATCCGAAAACCGCTCCGCATAGATTTCGGCGGCGCGCGCGAACAGCGCTCGCGTGCCCGGCCGCCTGCTGCGGTCGACAAGCGCGCTGGTCTCGCCCATGGCGCGCAGGTCGGCGACCAGGCCAAATAGCGAATCGTAGCGCACCGTGATCGTCTCGACGTCGGCAACCGGCAGTGCCAGGCCGGCGCGCTGCAGCAGCGCGCCGGCGTCGCGGACGTCGGTGAACGGGATCACACGCGGGCTGGCGCCGCCATAGAGTTCGGTCTCGGCGGCAATCAGGCTTTCGCGCAGTTCGGAGAGCGTGCCTGTGCCGGCGAAGGCGCCGAGGAAAAGCCCGTCCGGCTTCAGCGCCCGGCGGACCTGCACCAGCATGCCGGGAATGTCGTTCATCGCCTGCAGCGACAGCAGCGACACTGCGAGGTCGAGGCTTTCCGGCTCGAATGGCACGGTTTCCAACGGCGCCAACAGTCCTGGCTGGCCACCCAGGAAAGCGGCGTCGGCCTCGACGCGCACGTTTTCCGTCACCTTGCCGCTTTCGGCGAGCACCTCTGCTGCAGCCGGCGTCTGGCAAAACAACGAGGCCGCCTTGCCGAACCTGCGTTCGACGGCGCCGAGCCGGTCGGCAAGATCCTCGGCCGCCCGCCGCATGAGGAAATCCGCGCCGGCGATGGGACGGGTCAGTGCCCGGCGCTTGCGCGCCAGCCAGAGCGAGGTGTCAATTACAGGCTGCAATGGGCAGGTCCTTGTGCTTCGCTCTCTGATATAGTGATGCGGAGGACCAACCACATGGCCGATCCCATGCTAGAGATCAAGCGTATTGCGATCAAGAGCATTGCCCGCAAGGCAGTGGGCTGGCCAGCGCGCCTCTTGTTCCCGCCGGTCTGTGCCGGCTGCCGCCGCCATGTCTCGCAGCCCGGCGTGTTGTGCGGCGCCTGCTGGCCGAAACTCAGGTTGCTGGAACGGCCATGGTGCCCGGTGATGGGCACGCCGTTCACCCACAGTATGGGTGAAGGGTTCCTTTCGGCGGAGGCGATAGCCGACCCGCCGCCGTTCGAGCGCGCGCGGGCGGCGGTCGCCTATTCCGGCGTTGCCCGCCAGATGGTGCAAGGGCTGAAATACCAGGACCGCACCGATCTGGCGCCGTGGATGGCGCGCTGGATGCTTCGCGCCGGTGCCGAGCTCATCGCCGAGGCCGACGTGGTCGTGCCGGTGCCGCTGCACTGGCGGCGTTTCTTCCGACGGCAGTTCAACCAGTCGGCGGAACTGGCGCGGGCGGTGGCGCAGCTCGGGGAGCGGCCTTTCGCGCCATCAGCCATCAGGCGCGTCAAACTCACGCGCCAGCAGGTCGGGCTTGAGCGGCGGGAACGCGAGGAAAATGTTCGCGCCGCATTCAAAGTGCCTGATGAGGCGGAGATCGAAATCACCGGCCGCCGGGTGCTGCTGATCGACGACGTCTACACCACCGGCGCCACCGTCCGCGCGGTCGCCAAGGCGTTGAAGAAGGGCGGCGCCGGCGCGGTCGACGTACTGACCTTTGCGCGTGTGCTGCCGGGGGACTTTCGGGCCGACGAATCGGCGCCTATATAGCCTAGGAACGAGGCAGGATTGCTGACCGATGGTCGATGTGACGATCTACACGCGGATGATGTGCGGCTATTGCACCGCGGCCAAGCGGCTGCTCGACAGGAAGGGTGTGACCTACACCGAGCACGACGCCTCGTTCTCGCCGGAGCTGCGCCAGGAGATGATCTCCCGCGCTCACGGCCGTTCCACCTTTCCGCAGATATTCATCGGCGACACGCATGTCGGCGGCTCTGACGATCTCCACGAATTGGAGGCGGAAGGACGGCTGGACAAATTGCTCGCCAACGGCTCGGCCAGATAAGGACATGACGATGGGTGGTTTCAAGGCGGCGGCGATCCAGATGCGTTCGGGAACCAGCCCGGAGCGCAATGCGGTCGATCTGGAACGGCTGGTGCGCGAGGCAGCAGGCCTTGGCGCGACCTATATCCAGACGCCGGAAATGACCGGCGCGCTGATCCGCGACAGCCAGGCGCGGGCCGCTTCCTTCACCTCCGAAGACAAGGACATCGTCGTCTCGACGTCGCGGCGGCTGGCCAGCGAGCTCGGCATTTTCCTGCATATCGGCTCGACCGCCATTCTGCGCGCCGACGGCAAGCTTGCCAACCGCGCCCTTCTGTTCGGGCCGGACGGCGCCAGGATTGCCACCTACGACAAGATCCACATGTTCGACGTCGATCTCGACAATGGCGAGAGCTGGCGCGAATCCGCCGCCTATGAGCCTGGCACCGAGGCCGTCGTCGCCGAAGTCAATGGCGCGAAGCTCGGCTTTGCCGTCTGCTACGATCTGCGCTTTCCGCAGCTGTTCCGTGCCGAGGCGCTGGCCGGCGCCGATCTGCTTACGGTGCCCGCCGCCTTCACCCGCCAGACCGGCGAAGCGCATTGGCATGTGCTGCTCAGGGCGCGCGCTATCGAGAACGGCGCCTATGTGGTTGCCGCCGCGCAGGGCGGCGTGCACGAGGACGGCCGCGAAACCTATGGCCATTCGCTGATCGTCGATCCCTGGGGCCGCATCGTCGCCGAAGCTGCGCATGACGAGCCGGCGGTGATCGTCGCCGAGATCGACCCGGCGCAGTCAGTCGCCGCGCGCAAAAAGATACCGAATCTCAAAAACGCACGCGATTTTGCCGTAAACGCCGGTTCGGCGGAGGCAATGCCGCTGAGGGGTGCCGCCTCTTGATCCGCTTTTCCCTGATCTGCGAGCACGAGCACGAGTTCGAGGCCTGGTTCCGCAGCAACGACGATTTCGACACCCAGAAGAGGCGCGGTTTCGTCGATTGCCCGGCCTGCGGCTCGCACAAGGTCGACAAGGCGCTGATGGCGCCTGCCGTCTCCACCGGGCGCAAGCGCGAAAGCATCGCGCTGGCCATGGGCGAGGCGCAGAAGCAGGCGCTGGCGCAGCTCAAGGCGCTGGCCGACAAGGTGCGCGAGAATGCCGACTATGTCGGCGACAAATTCGCCGAGGAAGCGCGCAAGATCCATTTCGGCGAAAGCGATCCGCGCGGTATCTATGGCGAGGCGACGCTGGACGAGGCCAAGAGCCTCGCCGAAGACGGTGTCGAGTTCATGCCTATTCCAAGCTTCCCCGACGACCGCAACTGATCCGTCAACTTGCTCCAGACATAGCGAGGCATCTCTCCGCCAGGCAGAGCCATGATCTGAAGGTCGGCGCCGTCGTCGGTGACAGGCGACCGGCTGCGTCGTGGAGCCATGCCGCCGCCCCCTGCACAAGCGTCCGCAATTTCAGGCCGAGCAGCAAGGATGGGGCTCGCGGGTAATCGTTTCGCTGCTTCTTTCATGCTCACTGCCTGACGGGCTTGCTTCACTTGACGGAGTTGCTTCCGCATAGGCTGCAAACTGGCGTTCAAGCGCCTTGACTGCACTGCTGCGCCAGCCCTCCGCCAGGGATTCCGACATGGGATCGGGGAAGATTTCCTCTTCGCCGTTCTCCACTCCGTCCAGGATCGCCCGCGCGACAGACTCCGGAGAGGCTTTCGCGATGTCCAGGCCCCGTGTCATGTCCGTGTCCACCGGGCCGGGAAGGACCCTGTGGACGCTGACACCCCGTCCGGCCAAAAGGGTGCGCAACGACTGCGACAGCGAGAACGAGGCCGCCTTCGAGATGGAGTAAGCCGGACTGAACGGCACGGCGGCAATCGAGGCCAGCGACAGAATGTTGACGATGGCTCCCCGCGACCGGGCGAGCAACGGCAGCAGAGCCTGGGTAACGTCGTACGAGCCGAAGAGGTTTACGGCGAGCTGTTGTTCGAGCACACGACGGTCGCTGAGGTCATCGATGGGCGATACGCCGGCGTTGTTGATGAGGATATCGAGAGCATCGATCTTCTCGACGGCCTCCCGGATCTGCGCAGCGTTGGTCACATCCATGGTCAGGGACGTCACACGCCGGTCCGGATGAGCCATCGGTTGGCGGGTTGCGGCATAGACGCGCTTTACGCCTCTGCTCAGGGCTTCCTCGACCAGTGCCCGACCGATGCCCCGATTGGCGCCAGTCACCAGGATGGTTGTACCTTCGATCTTCATTGCGTCTCTCCTAATGCTTATCGTTGTGTTCGAGCGTTGGCGCGCCGCAACTCAGGTTGGCTACAGTCGCCGTTGTCGATACGACTGGTTGGTGAGATGGACTTAGCGCCGGGCATCGAAGCCATGGGAGTGACAAGTGTGACGGGATTCCGATGGACTCGCTGATCACGGCCGCGGCGCATGCGCTTGCGACGGGCGATCCGCTCGGCGCCTTGAAGCGGGTTGCGCTGCGCGACGATGCGCCGGCGCTGGCGTTGCGCGGTATCGCGATGGCGCAGCTTGGCGACCTGGTTCGGGCGAAGGTTCTTCTCAAGAGGGCGGCGCGCGCATTCAGCCCGAGGGAGGCCGTGGCCCGCGCGCGGTGTATCGTCGCCGAGGCCGAGATCGCGCTCGTCTCGCGCGACCTTACCTGGCCGGCCAAGGCACTCGACGCCGCACGGGCGACGCTCGAAAAGCATGGCGACCGCGTCAACGCCGCGCATGCGCGCAACCTCGACGTTCGGCGCCTGCTGCTGATCGGCCATCTCGACGAAGCCGAGCGCAGGCTGGACGGCTTCGATCCGTCGCCGCTGCCGCCGGCATCGCGGGCCGCCCACGAGCTGGCTGTCGCCGGCATCGCCATCCGCCGCTTGCGGACCGGTCCTGCGCGCGCCGCGCTCGGCCTGGCGGCGCGGGCGGCGCGCGCGGCGGGCATCCCCGCGCTGATCGCGGAGGTGGAGAGCGCATCGCTGGTGCTGGACACGCCGGCCGCGCGCCTTGTCGCGCGTGGCGGGGAACGGCCCCTCCTGCTCGATGAAGTCGAAGCGCTCCTGGCGTCGGGGGCGCTCGTGGTGGATGCATGCCGCAATGTCGTGCGTGTCGCAGACACCGTCGTCTCGCTGGCGACCCGCCCGGTGCTGTTCGCGCTGGCCCGCGCGCTGGCCGAAGCCTGGCCGGGGGACGTGGCAAGAGCGACGCTCATTGCGCGCGCTTTCCGCGGAAAGGACGCGGACGAATCACATCGCGCACGATTGCGCGTCGAAGTCGGGCGGCTTCGCGCGGAGCTTCGGAGCTTGGCGGATGTGAGCGCGACGAAGCGGGGCTTTGCGCTGGCCCCGCGCCGCGCAGGTGAGGTCGTCGTGCTGGCGCCACCCGTCGAAGAAGAGCATGCCGCCGTGCTCGCCTTCCTCGCGGACGGCGAGTCTTGGTCGAGTTCGGCCCTGGCGATTGCGCTTGGAGCCAGTTCGCGTACCGTGCAGCGAGCGCTCGAGCAGCTCGCCCAGGCCGGCAAGGTGCAGTCGTTCGGCCGCGGACGGGCGCGTCGCTGGATGACCCCGCCGCTGACGGGTTTCCCGACAATCTTGTTACTCCCCGGCCCACTGCCGGGCTACTAGGATGGAATTATGGAACGATCCGCAGCCGAAATCCTTCGAGAATATGGACCCTTTCCGGGTGTCGACCACGTGGACGGCGTTACCTTCGACGGTGAGCATGTCTGGTTTGCCTCAGGCGACAGATTGAACGCCTTCGATCCGGCGAGCGGCAAAGTGGTGCGCTCGATCGACGTCGCGGCACACGCCGGAACGGCCTTCGACGGCCAGCACCTCTATCAGATCGCCGAGGATCGCATCCAGAAGATCGATCCGAAGAATGGCCAGGTGCTGGCGACGATCCCGGCGCCCGGCAATGGCGGTGATTCCGGGCTCGCCTGGGCCGAAGGAACACTCTGGGTCGGGCAGCATCGGGGCCGAAAGATTCATCAGGTCGATCCCGAGACAGGGGCAATTCTTCGCACCATCGTTTCCAACCGCGTCGTCACCGGCGTCAGCTGGGTCGACGGCGAGCTGTGGCATGGCACCTGGGAGGGTGAGGAGAGCGATGTCAGACGGATCGATCCTGAAACGGGAAAGGTCCTTGAGAAGCTCGATATGCCGCCGGGAACAGGCGTGTCGGGGCTCGAATCCGATGGCGGCGACCAGTTTTTCTGTGGCGGCGGAAACAGCGGCAAGATCAGAGCTGTTCGCCGGCCCAAACGAGGCTCGGCGACCAGGATCTGAGTTTTTGCCGTCCGTAGCCGTTTGACCATTCGAGCTAACTGGTTTTTGCGGTTTTTAGCCCGGTGGTCCGAACCAGGTGTTCATCGCGTCTTGAAGACCATCCTGCGTCCTGTCGCCTACCCAAGCAACATATCCGTCGGGTCGGATTAAAACTGCGGTTGGAGCGGAGACCAAACCTAGCGAAGGCAACTCCCATGGATCGTCGCATTTGGCGTAAACCAACTTAATGCGGTCTGACCACGGCTTGATGTCGAGGCTGCCCGGCGCGTCGAGATTCAAGAGCACTGGCCGCGCATTTTGGAGGAGCGCAAATACGCGCATGGGACCATCAGGCGTGGCCAGGTCGAGGTCGGGCATGCGGCGGCCGACCAGCGGATGCCCCTGGCCGAGGTCGTAATGGATACCAAGTCCGGACATCTCGGCAGCGATCCGTTTGCGAGGCTCCTCCATCCCAAGGAGCTCTGATACGATTTCACGCAAGGCTTCAGTGCGATCATCAGTACGTTGCAATGCGACCTGTGCCATTGTCGTACGCAACACGCGGGCCGCAACCGGATGCCGCTCGATGTGATAAGTGTCGAGCAAGCGTTCAGGCGATGTTCCTTTCACCACTTGGGCCAACTTCCAACCGAGGTTCACCGCATCCTGCACACCGATATTGAGGCCTTGTCCGCCCACCGGGGAATGCACATGGGCGGCATCGCCCGCTAGGAGAACCCGGCCCTTGCGGTAAGCCGCCGCCTGCCGCGACATGTCCGTGAACCTGGAAATCCAGGTTGGCTATGGATTCCGTAATCTGTTCCGCATGCGGCGACGAGCGCTTCGCGGAGATCGCGCAGCGTGGGCTCGGTCGTGGCGCCGACATTCTTTTCAGTGACCATGACGCCTATGGGACCTTTATCGGCAAAGACGACCTTGCCGTCACGAATTTCGTACTCTTCCCTGCCGAAGGCATGGATGCCAAGTGCGGTGCGATGAATGCCCAGTGGCGGCTCCTCCGCCATCTCGGCCTCGGCGAGGATGCTGCTGGTCGTCGCATCCCATCCTCGAAACTCAATGCCAGCAGCTTTGCGGACCAGACTGCGGCCTCCATCACACCCGACGAGATAGCTTGCCCGCAGCGACGCACCATCGGACAGTTCGATGGTGACGCCGGCGTCGTCCTGCACGAAACACGTTAATTCACGGGCGCGATAGATCGGCACTGCCAGCTCGCTGACCCATCCAGCGAGAATGCGCTCAATGTGTTTCTGTCTCAGCGCCAGCCCGTAGTTGTGGCGGGTCGGAAAATCGCTGATGTCTAAACGCATCGCCGCGAATCCCGTGACTTGGGCTATTTGTCCTTCCGCGAGGAACCGGTCCGCGATGCCGCGCTGATCGAAAACTTCGAGAGTGCGTGAGCTCAGACCTCCAGCACGCGAACCGGCAAGCTCCTGGTTCGGGCGGCGTTCGACAATGGCTACTTCGATGCCTGCCAACGCCAACTCGCCTGCCAGGGTCAGGCCCGTCGGACCTCCTCCGGCAATCACGACTGCATGTTCTGTCATCGGCAAACTCCCCTGGCAGTTACGACTCCCAATGCAATGATCGCAGAGTCCCAGTGGTTGCCGTTTCGGTTAGTTCAGGCTCGCTATCAATTTTTCGAGCAGGCGAGCCAGCATGATCTGCTCCGGGCGTATCAGGCCAGAAAGTATCTGGTGCTCGTTGGCGACGTGAGCGGTAACCGCCTCGTCAATCAACGCCAGACCCTTTTTAGTCAGCTGCACGACAATGCCGCGGCGATCGTCGGGGTGCGGCCCGCGCTTGATCAGACCGGATTTCTCGAGCCGATCGAGGCGGTTGGTCATCGCGCCCGACGTTACCATCGTCGCCTCGTAAAGAGCCGTCGGCGTCAGCGCGTATGGCGGCCCGGAACGACGCAGCGTCGCCAGCACATCGAATTCCCCGGATTGCAGCCCGTAACTTGCAAACAGCGGCGCCAGCCGCTCTCGTGCGATCAGCGAGGCGGCCTCGTTCAACCGTCCGAGCACGGCCATCGGCGAGACATCGAGATCCGGCCGTTCCTTTTTCCATTGCCCGATCGCTTTTGCTGCGCGATCCATGTCTCTCACCGTTATGTATCTTGACGTGAAGAATCTTTACCTTATCTTACCTCAGCTTGCGATATTGGCCAAGTGCCGCGAACGGGCGACGGGACGGTGCGATGAAATTTCTCTGGGACTCGGCGCTTGGCCTTCTGGTTGTCACCGGTGGACTGCTCGGCCTGACGCTGCCGTTCGGCAAGATCGCGACGGCGGCCGGCGTGGCCGCCATGATCTGGGCCTTCGTCATCTCGCTTGGTGCCGGCGGCGTGCTTTTGTGCGCATTGCTGCTCAACGGGAAGCGCATGCGGCTTACGCCGCACAGGCTGCGCTATTTCTTCGTCACCGCGGCCGTCTCATATGCAATCCCCAATCTGCTGATGTTTTCAGCCATTCCGCATCTGGGCGCCGGCTACAGCGGCATCATGTTCACGCTGTCGCCGGTCGTCACGCTGGTGTTCTCGATGCTGCTCGGCGTCAGGCGCCCGACCATGCTGGGCATCGTCGGCATAGTCGTCGGTTTCGTCGGCGCAGTCATGGTGGCGGTGACGCGCGGCGAAGCGGGCCAGCCGGCCGAATTTTTCTGGGTTGCGATGGGCCTGCTCATCCCGGTCAGCCTCGCCGCCGGCAACATTTACCGTACCGTCGACTGGCCCGAAGGCACCGGCCCGATCGAGCTCGCCGTCGGCAGCCACCTGGCAGCAGCCTTGATGCTGTTTGCCGGCATTCTGGTCCTGCTTGGCGGCAATGCATTCGGCTCGCTCGGCGGCGTGCCGCTGGTCGCAGCGGCACAGGTGGCATCAGCCTCGGCGATGTTCGCCTTCTTCTTCCGCCTGCAAGCGGTCGGCGGCCCGGTCTATCTCAGCCAGATCGGCTATGTCGCGGCGGCGGTCGGGCTGTTTGCCGGGACCCTCTTCCTCGGCGAGCGCTATCAACTGCTGACCTGGGCCGGTGCCGTCATCATCACCGCCGGCGTGTTCATCACCACCAAGGCGCAAAGCCAGAGGCCATAGAGGCCAGAAGGCGTAAGCTTCAGACGGATGCCTTCTCCGCCAGCACCATGTAGTTGACGTCCATGTCCTTCGAGCGCTGCCAGCGGTCGGCGAGCGGGTTGTAGGTGACGCCGGTGCGGTCGATGACGGTCAGGCCGGCGCCGGCAAGCGCCTTTTCCAGTTCCTCGGGGCGCACCAGCTTGCCGAACTGGTGGGTGCCGCGTGGCAGCCAACGCAGCACATATTCGGCGCCGATGATGGCCAGCCCCAGGGCCTTCAGCGTGCGGTTGATGGTGGCGACGAACATGATGCCGCCGGGCTTTACCATCTCGCCGCATTTGGCCAGGAACAGATCGACATCGGCGACATGCTCGACCACTTCCATGTTGAGGATGACGTCGAATTTTTCGCCGGCATCGGCAAGGTCTTCCGCGGTCGTGGCGCGATAATCCACGCTCACGCCGACTTCCGCCGCATGCAGCTTGGCCACTTCGATGTTGGTGGCGGAGGCATCGGCGCCGACCACTTCGGCGCCAAGCCGCGCCATCGGCTCGCACAAGAGCCCGCCGCCGCAGCCGATGTCAAGGAAGCGCAGGCCTTCGAACGGCCGTGCCGCACGCGGATCGCGGCCGAAGCGGGCCGCCACCTGGTCGCGGATATAGGCAAGCCGGATCGGGTTGAACTTGTGCAACGGGCGGAACTTGCCGTTCGGGTTCCACCATTCGGCGGCAAGGGCGGAAAAGCGTTCCACCTCTCCGGCATCGATCGTCGATCGTCGGGGCTCAGGCATGGCGTGGTCTCCTCGGACGCTAGGAAGTCGGGCGCGAGGCTGCGAATGTCAAGGCGCGAAATTCACCGCCGGCGGTGCGATGCGCGCGATGCCTTCCGGCGCCGCCTTTTGCCGGCTGCATTTGTGTCAGCACGTGTCAGTTGATGGTGTGCCGGAAGGAAACGCCTAGGCTTTGGCGGACGAAGCAGAGACATCGGGTTCGGAGGAGTGCGCAATGATGCGAGCGGTTGCTTCCATTCTTTGGCGCCGGCTTGACCAGGAAGGCCACGACGCTTGCCTTCTGTCGGAAGCGAGTTCCGGGTGGAACCTCAGGGGACACGCGCTTTTCGTCCAGGACGGCGAGCCGTGCAGCATCGCCTACGAGGCGGACTGCGACGCCGATTGGCATACACGATCGGCGCGCGCCGACGGCTTTTTCGGCACGCAACAGCTGCATTACAGGATCGACCGGCTGACCGAGCGCCAATGGACGCTGAACGGCGAGCATCAAGCGGAAGTCGACGGTCTCATCGATGTCGATCTCGGCTTCACGCCCGCCACAAACCTTTTGGCGCTTCGCCGCTTTGCCCTCGATGTCGGTATGGCGACGCCCGCGCCGGCAGCCTATCTGACATTTCCCGAACTCAGGCTCGTTCGCCTCGAGCAAACCTATCAGCGCGTCGATGCTGCACATTACGCCTATGCCGCCCCGATGTTCGGCTACCACGAGACACTGGAGGTCTCGCCGCTCGGTTTCGTCCTCGACTATCCGCGCCTGTGGCAGGCCATCGTGCGGACGGGCTGAACCGCCCGCGTTGGGAGTGCAGCTGGCCGGTGTGGCTTAACGGCAAATTTACGATATTGGCGGTTTCTTAACGTTGGGTCAGTGTTTGGCATTTAGATTGCTGTCCGAGTAGGGGCAGCCCGGTGCGCATAAGAACCCAGATAGTCGCGACATTGTTCAGCGCCGTGGCCTTGATCGGCCTGGTCGGCGGCGTTGCGATCGTCTCGCAGATATCGCTGACCAAATCCGTGGCGCTGGCCGAGGCGACAAGCGTCGCACGGCAGTTGGCCGAAACTATTGCCTTCAGGGCATCGGACGCGCCGCGTTCATTATTCGAGAGACCAGATGGGCTCCGCGAATTCGTGACTTTGCAGCACGGCCGCTCGAAACGCGATCTCGTCATCGTAGACAAAAACAAGGTTATTTTCGCCGACGTTCCGGGAGAAGAGCAAAATATCGGCACGACGTTCGACTACGATCCCGGCAATGAAATCGCCCGGACGATTGACGACGGCGTGCCGCGCAACTTCGTCGAGGCCAGTGCCGACGTGGCCGATCCGATTGACCTGGTTGCGGTGCCGATCGAGGATGCACCCGGCAAGATCGTCGGCGCCGTCCTGTTCGAATATACGCCGCTGCTGCGTGCCGCGCAGCAGCGCACGAACGATATGCTGTGGCTTGTGGGCCTGTGTACCGCGGCAGCCGTGCTGATCGCGGCGGCCTCCGCCTTCCTGTTGTTGCGAGGCTTCAGTAAAGGCCTTGCTGGTCTCAACCGCGGCATCGAATCGCTGGCGCGCGGCGACGCCGGGGCCCGTATCGGCCGCACCTCCGATGACGAGTTCGGACAGTTGGCGCAAGGGTTCGACACTATGGCCTCCGAAATCGAAGCCTCGCGCGCTCAACTTGTCGATCAGAAGGCCTACATCGAAGACATCGTCCAGACCGTTGCCGAAGGCATCGCCGTCATCGACGGCAAGGGTCAGGTCGTGTCCGTCAATCCGGCGGCAGCCGAGATCATCGGGCGGCGCAGCGACAAGGTCGTGGGGCAGGACTGGCAGTCGGCCCTGGATATCAGGGGGCCGTCGGGAGACAAGCCCGCGTCGGGAACATCTCCGGTCGAACTGGCCATGACCACCGGCCGCCGCCACCAGAATGAGGTGAGGCTGGCAAAGCCGGATGGGACCTCCTTGCCCGTGGTCGTCAGCTGCAATCCGCTCAACCGCGCCGATGGCGGCATCGTGCTGACGCTCAGCGACATCAGCGACCTGCGCAGTGCCGAGCGGGCGGTGCACGATCGTGCCGAAGAACTGGCGAGGCTCAATCGTGAACTGAAAGAGACATCGGAGGCCACGACCCGCCTGGTCAAGCTCGGCGAACTGCTTCAGGCCTGCGTCACTTTTCACGAGGCATTTTCCGTCGTCGGCTCCGCCATGCCTGATTTCTTCGGCGGATTGAGCGGAACCGTTCATCTGACCAGTGCGTCGCGCAACCTGGTGGAGGAGATGGCGCATTGGGGCACCATCCGGTCGAGCGTCGGCCAGTTCGGACCGGAAGATTGTTGGGCGCTGCGGCGCGGCCAGGAGCACGTCGCCGGTCCAGGCATGCTGACGCCGCGCTGCAACCACATCACCGAAAATGGCGGCCGCGGTTATGTCTGTATGCCTCTAGCAGCGCAGGGAGAGACACTTGGCATCCTGCATCTGTGCGAGCCGAATGCCGTTGACAAGCCGGAGTGGCTTGCCGAACGGCAGCAGATACTGCGTGGCGTCGTCGATACGCTGGCGTTGGCGCTTGCCAATCTGCGCCTGCGCGAGACGTTGCGGCAGCAGTCGATCCGGGATCCCAACACCGGGCTCTACAATCGCCGCTACCTTGAGGAGACCAGCAGCCGCGAGCTCAGGCGCCTGGAACGTGCCGAGCAGCCGCTGACGTTGATCATGCTCGACGTCGATCATTTCAAGCAGTTCAACGATACGTTCGGCCATGAAGCTGGGGATCTCGTCCTCAAGCAGGTGGCCGCCACGCTGGTCGACCATGTCAGGGAAAGCGACGTGGTTTCGCGCTACGGCGGCGAGGAATTTGCCTTGATGATGCCGGGAACGTCACTGGCCGATGGCGCCGATCGCGCCGAAGCTCTGCGAAAGGCGATCAAGCAGCTGCATGTCACGCATCGCGGCCGCACGCTCGGCACCATCACCGCGTCGTTCGGGGTCGCCGCCTTCCCGGAGCTCGGCGCCTCATGGGCGGAGATCGTCAATGCCGCGGATCGCGCTTTGTATCAGGCAAAGGCTGAGGGCCGTGACCGCGTCATCGCCGGAGCGGGTCTCGCCCGTGTCGAGCAGCAAAAGCCAAAACTCACCAAGAGCGTGGCTTGAAATCTGGTTGATGGACGGGGCAAGGCGACGGAATCCTCACCGCCTTGCGAAACCGCTATCATTTGGCTAAGGAGGCCGCGCATTGAGCGCCCGGCCACAGCTTGGCGCATTTTTCCGCTTTTCGGCCTCCGGTCCGGCATCCAGTCAAAGGCATTTCGCTTCTATGGCGCGCATCGTGATGAAATTCGGCGGAACCTCCGTCGCCGACATCGCCCGCATCCGCAATGTGGCGCGTCATGTCAAACGCGAGGTCGACGCCGGCCATGAGGTCGCCGTCGTGGTCTCGGCGATGTCCGGCAAGACCAACGAGCTCGTGCAATGGACGCGCGAAGCCTCGCCGATGCACGATGCGCGTGAATATGACGCCGTGGTCGCGTCCGGCGAGCAGGTCACTGCCGGCTTGCTGGCGATCGCGCTGCAGAATATCGGCGTGCATGCCCGCTCCTGGCAAGGCTGGCAGATCCCGATCAAGACCGACAACGCGCATGGCGCGGCGCGCATTCTCGATATCGACGGCGGATTCCTGATCAAGCGCTTCGGCGAAGGCCAGGTGGCGGTGGTCGCCGGTTTCCAAGGCATCGGGCCGGACAACCGGATCGCAACGCTCGGCCGCGGCGGTTCCGATACCAGCGCTGTCGCCATCGCGGCAGCGGTCAAGGCCGACCGCTGCGATATCTACACCGATGTCGACGGGGTCTACACGACCGATCCGCGCATCGAGCCGAAGGCGCGGCGGCTGGCCAAGATTTCGTTCGAGGAAATGCTCGAAATGGCCTCGCTCGGCGCCAAGGTCCTGCAGGTGCGCTCGGTCGAGCTTGCCATGGTGCACAGGGTGCGTACTTTCGTGCGGTCGTCCTTCGACGATCCCGACGCACCAGGAATGGGAGATTTGCTTAATCCGCCGGGAACGCTTATTTGCGACGAGGAAGAGATCGTGGAACAGCAGGTCGTCACCGGAATTGCCTACGCCAAGGACGAGGCGCAGATTTCGTTGCGCCGCGTCGGCGATCGGCCGGGCGTCGCCGCCGGCATTTTCGGGCCGCTGGCCGAGGCCAACATCAATGTCGACATGATCGTCCAGAATATCTCTGAGGACGGCAAGTTCACTGACATGACCTTCACCGTGCCATCCGGCGACGTCGACAAGGCGCTCGCCGTGCTCGAGCGGCTGAAGGCGACGATCGGCTACGACGTGGTGCAGTCGGAAGCCGGCATGTCGAAGGTCTCGGTCATCGGCATCGGCATGCGCAGCCATGCCGGCGTCGCCGCTACCGCCTTCAAGGCGCTTGCCGACCGCGCGATTAACATCCGCGCCATCACGACGTCCGAAATCAAGATTTCGATCCTGATCGACGGTCCCTATACGGAACTAGCAGTTCGCACTTTGCATTCCGTGTACGGTCTGGATAAGCAGTAGCGGACTGCAACGGCCCGAAAATCGGAATCGATTTTCGGAAGGCAGGATGCAGCGGATCGAAAATCTTGGAGCGGTCTTTATGCGTCCAATTGGACGATGGCGCTCTAATTGAGTTGTTGCGTTTGTGCCGCTGTGCAGGGCAACCTGCACCGGTTGAAATGCTATTGGAGGAAGAAGCCGCGATGCGTGATTCGGCCAGTGGCCCGCGCGTTTTGCTGAAACGGCTCCGCGAGCTCATGCAAGAGCCGCTGGAGCCGCAGGAGCGGCTTGACCGAATCGTGCGCGACATCGCCTCCAACATGGTTGCCGAGGTCTGCTCGCTCTATGTGCTGCGCGCCGATTCGGTGCTCGAACTCTACGCCACCGAAGGCCTGAACCCGAACGCCGTCCACCTGGCGCAGCTCAGGCTGGGCCAAGGTCTGGTCGGCACGATCGCGGCCTCGGCGCGGCCGCTCAACCTCTCCAATGCGCAGGAGCATCCTGCCTTCGCCTACCTGCCGGAGACAGGGGAAGAGATATACAATTCCTTCCTCGGCGTGCCGGTGCTGCGGGCAGGGCGGACACTCGGCGTCCTGGTCGTGCAGAACAAGACCATGCGCCATTATCGCGACGACGAGGTCGAGGCGCTGGAAACAACGGCGATGGTGATCGCCGAGATGATCGCCACCGGCGATCTGGAGCGGCTGACAAGGCCCGGCCTCGAGCTCGATCTGCGCCGCCCGGTAAGCTTTACCGGCCTGTCCTTCAACGAAGGCGTCGGTCTCGGCCATGTGGTGCTGCACGAGCCGCGCATCGTCGTCACCAATCTTTTCAACGAGGACAGCGAGGAAGAGGTCAGGCGGCTCGACGCGTCGCTCGGCTCGCTCAGGCTCTCCATCGACGACATGCTGGAGCGCCGCGACGTCGCCTTCGAGGGCGAGCATCGCCAGGTGCTCGAAGCCTATCGCATGTTCGCCAACGATCGCGGCTGGGTGCGCCGGCTCGAGGAGGCGATCCGCAACGGCCTGACGGCCGAAGCGGCGGTCGAAAAGGTGCAGAGCGACATGCGTGCCCGCATGCTGCACATGACCGATCCGTATCTGCGCGAACGGATGAGCGATTTCGACGATCTCGCCAATCGGCTGCTGCGGCAGCTGATGGGGCGCGGACCGGAGGACGTCGCGGCCTCGCTGCCCAAGGACGCCATCATCGTCGCCCGCTCGATGGGTGCTGCGGAGCTGCTCGATTATCCCAGGGACAAGCTGCGCGGGCTGGTGCTGGAGGACGGCGCCGCGACCAGCCATGTCGTCATTGTGGCGCGGGCCATGGGCATACCGGTCGCCGGCCAGATGAAGGGCGCCGTTTCCATGGCGGAAAACGGCGATGCCATCATCGTTGACGGCGAGGAAGGCGCTATCCATCTGCGCCCGCAGCCCGACCTCGAGGCGGCCTATGCCGAGAAAGTGCGCTTCAGGGCGCGGCGGCAGGAGGTCTACCGCGAACTGCGCAAGAAGCCGTCGGTGACCAAGGACGGGGTCCAGGTCGATCTTCTGATGAATGCCGGGCTGGCGGTCGATCTGCCGCAACTGGCCGAAGCGGGTGCGGCCGGCATCGGCCTGTTCCGCACAGAGCTGCAATTCATGGTCGCTTCGACCTTTCCGCGCGCCGAAGCCCAGGAGCGGCTCTATCGTGACGTGCTCGAGGCGGCGCGCGACAAGCCGGTGACGTTCCGCACCATCGATATTGGCGGCGACAAGGTGCTGCCCTATTTCAAGGGCTCGATCCAGGAGGAAAATCCGGCGCTCGGCTGGCGCGCTATCCGCCTGACGCTCGACCGGCCTGGATTGCTGCGCACCCAGATCCGCGCGCTGCTCAAGGCGTGCGGCGGGCGCGAACTGAAGCTGATGCTGCCAATGGTGACGGAACTCGGCGAGATCGCGCAGGCGCGCGAGATCATCGATCGCGAGGTGCGGCATTTGTCGCGCTTTGCCCATCATTTGCCGACCAGCCTGAAGCTTGGGGCGATGCTGGAGGTGCCGTCGCTGCTGTTCCAGCTCGACGAACTGATGAAGGCGGTCGATTTCGTCTCGGTCGGCTCGAACGACCTGTTCCAGTTCGTCATGGCGGTGGACCGTGGCAATACCCAATTGTCCGACCGCTTCGACCCGCTGTCGACGCCGTTCCTGCGTGTTTTGAAGCAAATTGCCGACGCCGGGGCGCGCAACCAGACGCCGGTGACCTTGTGCGGCGAACTGGCCGGCAAGCCGATCTCGGCGATGGCGCTGATCGGCCTTGGCTATCGCTCGATCTCGATGTCGCCGGCATCGATCGGCCCGGTCAAGGCGATGCTGACGGAACTGCCGCTCAGCGAACTGGAAGCGTTCTTCGACGATAATCTGATGGCGCCGGCGCATGGCCTGCCGATGCGGGCGCTGCTGCAAGCCTTTGCCGACGACCGCTCTATACCGCTATAGACTTCGCCATGATCAACCTGCCCCGCGACCGTATGGATCAAGTCGTCAAGCGTTTCGACATGCTCGAAGCGCAGATGTCGGCCGGGCCAGCGCCGGACGCCTATGTCAGGATGGCCTCCGAATATGCCGACATCCAGGAGATGGTGGCAAAGATCAGGGCGCTGCGCGCCGCCGAGCACGAACAGGGCGATCTGGAGGCGATGCTCGCCGACAAGGGCACCGACGCCGAGATGCGGGCCTTGGCCGAGGCCGACCTGCCAGGGGTCAAGCATCACATCGAGGCGCTGCAGAAGGACATCCAAATCCTGCTGTTGCCCAAGGATGCTGCCGACGACAAGAACGCCATCCTCGAGATCCGCGCCGGCACCGGCGGCGACGAGGCGGCGCTTTTCGCCGGCGACCTGTTTCGCATGTACGAGCGCTATGCCGCGGCGCATGGCTGGCGTTTCGAGACGGTGTCGGCCAGCGAGGGTGAGGTCGGCGGCTACAAGGAAATCATCGCCACCGTTTCGGGCAAGGGCGTCTTTGCCCATCTGAAGTTCGAATCCGGCGTGCATAGGGTGCAGCGCGTGCCGACGACCGAGGCGGGCGGACGCATTCATACCTCGGCGGCGACAGTCGCGGTGCTGCCGGAAGCCGAAGAGGTCGACATCGACATCAGGACCGAAGACATCCGCATCGACACGATGCGCGCCTCGGGTTCCGGCGGCCAGCACGTCAACACCACCGATTCGGCCGTGCGCATCACCCATCTGCCGACCGGCATCATGGTGGTGCAGGCGGAAAAGTCGCAGCACCAGAACCGGGCGAAGGCCATGCAGATCCTACGCGCCAGGCTCTACGACCTCGAGCGCAGCAAGGCGGACGAGGAACGTTCCGAATCGCGCAAGTCGCAGGTCGGCTCGGGCGACCGCTCGGAACGCATCCGCACCTATAATTTTCCGCAGGGTCGCGTCACCGATCATCGTATCAACCTGACGCTCTATAAGCTCGACCGGGTGATGATGGGCGAACTCGACGAGATCATCGACGCGCTGATCGCCGATCACCAGTCGAAGCTGCTCGCCGATATCGGCATCGATGGCTGACAGCCTGCCCGCCACGCTGGCGCCGCTGCTGCGGGAAGCGCGAAACCGGCTCACCGCAGCCGGGATCGCGGATCCGGCGCTCGATGCCAGGCTGATCGTCGAGCATTTTTCCGGCACCAGTCGCACGCAGGCCATCGCCGATCCCGGGCGCGCTGTCGATACGGACGTGACGGCGGTAATCGAAGCCGCCTTGCGGCGGCGCATCGCTGGCGAGCCGGTACACCGAATCCTTGGCTACCGCGAATTCTACGGCTTGCGCCTTTCGCTTTCGCCGCAAACGCTGGAGCCGCGGCCGGATACCGAAACGCTGGTCGAGGCTACACTGCCCTTCGTCAAGGCAGTGGCGGCACGCGAGGGCTGCTGCCGCATCCTCGATCTAGGGACCGGTACCGGTGCCATCGCGCTGGCGCTGCTCAGCGCCGTTCCGGCCGCGACCGCCACCGGCGTTGACATTTCGCAGGAGGCGCTGGCCACAGCCATGCGTAATGCCGGGGAATTGGGGCTCGCCGGCCGGTTCACGCCGCTCAAATCCGACTGGTTTGAAAAAGTTTCTGGCCGGTACCATGTAATTGTCGCAAACCCTCCCTATATACCCTCAGACGACATTGGAAATCTGCAGGACGAGGTCCGCGGTTTCGATCCACGCCAGGCCCTCGATGGCGGTGTGGACGGTCTGAGCCCCTACAGGAAGATCGCCGCGGGAGCGGCAGCGTATTTGGAAGTCCAAGGCAGGATTGCGGTCGAGATCGGCCATACGCAGCACCAACAGGTTACGGAGATATTCTCCGCGGCCGGGTACCGTTCGGTCGGGGTGTTTCGTGATCTCGGCGGAAACGACAGAGTTCTTGTGTTCGAACGGTGAAAGCCGTGATGCAGTGCGAAAAAAGCGCTTGGCAATACCGGGGAATGCGGCTAGGGTCGCCTTAACCGGATGAGACGAAGCAGGCAGTGCTCTTAGCGATTCGGTTTTCCTTGGAAATAGCTGCCTTCTTGCGCAAACGACGCCCAAGCTTCGTGCGGGAATCGTCCGGCAAGTGAAGTAACCGGAACAGGATGGCACGTGGCGCCAACGCAATTGATGCGGGCGAACGCCGGTGAAGGAACGAAACGGCTGGCCGCATGAGCGCCTCCGTTCGTGAAGAGTTTTTCGAAAATTTCAAAGTGAAGAGAGTCTAATGAGGCCACAACAGCAAAACAGGCGCATGCGCGGTCGCAACAACAATGGCGGCGGCGGCAACAACAATAACAACAACAACCGTAAGGGGCCTAATCCCCTGACGCGCAACTACGAGAGCAACGGCCCGGACGTGAAGATCCGCGGATCGGCTCAGCAGATTGCCGAGAAGTACGCAACCCTTGCCCGTGACGCGCAAAGCTCCGGCGACCGGGTGATGGCGGAAAACTATCTCCAGCATGCAGAGCACTATAACCGCATCATCGCAGCCGCTCAGGCGCAGATGCCGATCCAGAACGCGCAGCAGAATCGCGATGATTTCGACGATGACGGCGACGAGGATCGCGACGAGTTCGACAATGCCGGCAACAACAATGCCAACGAGACGTCGGGTTCGGCGGCCAATCACGGTGCCGGCCCGCAGCCGGTCATCGATGGCACGCCGGCCGAGCTGGCTCTGAACCAGGAAAACAGCCGCGACAATCGGGGCGGCCGCGACAACCGTGACGGCCGCGACAACAATGGCGGACGCCACCGCGACCGTCGCCCCAATGGCGGTTACGGCCAGAACGGCCAGCGCGGCGAGTATGGCGCGCGCGGCGAGCAGGGTGGCCAGCGCGCCGAACAGCCACGGCGCGACGAGACGCCGGCGCAGGCGGAGCCCGTGCCGGCCGCTGGGCCGGTCTTTGTGAGCGAGCCCGCACCGCAATTCGACAACCTTTCGCCGGCGGGTCTCGCCGCCCAGGCCGAGCTCAACGAAGCCGCGGCCGAAAACAGCCCGGCCCGCCGCCCCAGGCGTCCGCGTCGCCCGCGCCTCGATGTCGAACAGGCAAATGGCGGCAACGACAACGCCGGCCCTGACAGTGCCGAGACTGGCAGTGCCGAGACAAGCAGTGCCGAGACAAGCAATGCCGAGACTGGCAATACCGACGCTGGCAATGTCGATGCAGCGCCGGCTGAAGGCCCCGACGGTCAAGCTGTGATCGCAGACGTCGAGAATTGATCGGAAAAACGTTCAGTCGATCTTAGCGCATCCTTTACCCCAGGCGGCGGAGAGAAATCTCCGCCGTTTTTGCTTTGCGCGCTCGGAATATTATGCATTCGCCAGTGTCGAGGCGTCTTGAGGGTCCGTGGTTTGCGTCCCATATCTTGCGTGAACAGGATCCGGCTCGAACGGGCGGGTCCGTCACCGCAATCTGATCCGGTGCCGCGAAGCGGGCCGGTGACGGAAGGAGACAGGCATGAATCTTGAAAAATATTCCGAGCGCGTGCGCGGCTTTATCCAGTCCGCACAAACCATGGCGCTTTCCCGCAATCACCAGCAATTCACCCCCGAGCATATCCTCAAGGTCCTTGTCGATGACGACGAGGGCCTGGCTGCGTCGCTGATCGAGCGCGCCGGCGGCAATGTCCGTGACGTCAAACTCGGCGTCGAAACAGCACTGGAGGCAATGCCCAAGGTCGAGGGCGGCAATGGCCAGCTCTATCTGGCGCAGCCGCTGGCAAAGGTGTTTTCGACCGCCGAGGAACTGGCCAAGAAGGCCAGTGACAGCTTCGTTACCGTCGAACGGCTATTGCAGGCGCTGGCCATGGAAAAATCGGCCAAGACCGCCGACATCCTGTCCAAGGCGGGTGTCACGCCGCAGGCGCTGAACCAGGTCATCAACGACGTACGCAAAGGTCGCACTGCCGATTCGGCGAGCGCCGAGCAGGGCTATGACGCGCTGAAGAAATACGCGCGCGACCTGACGGCGGACGCCCGCGCGGGCAAGCTCGATCCGGTCATCGGCCGCGACGACGAAATCCGCCGCACCATCCAGGTGCTGTCGCGCCGCACTAAGAACAACCCAGTGCTGATCGGCGAACCCGGCGTCGGCAAGACGGCGATCGCCGAAGGGCTGGCGCTGCGCATCGTCAATGGCGATGTGCCGGAATCGCTCAAGGACAAGCAGTTGATGGCGCTCGACATGGGGTCGCTGATCGCCGGCGCCAAATACCGCGGCGAGTTCGAGGAGCGGCTGAAGGCGGTGCTTTCCGAAGTCACGTCTGCCGCCGGCGGCATCATTCTGTTCATCGACGAGATGCACACGCTTGTCGGTGCCGGCAAGGCGGATGGCGCCATGGACGCGTCGAATCTGCTGAAGCCGGCGCTCGCCCGCGGCGAACTGCATTGTGTCGGCGCAACCACGCTCGACGAATACCGCAAGCATGTCGAGAAGGATGCGGCCCTTGCCCGCCGCTTCCAGCCGGTCTTCGTCAATGAGCCGACGGTCGAAGACACTGTCTCGATCCTGCGCGGCCTGAAAGAGAAATACGAGCAGCACCACAAGGTGCGCATCTCGGATTCGGCACTGGTCGCGGCCGCTACGTTGTCAAACCGCTACATCGCCGACCGCTTCTTGCCGGACAAGGCGATCGACCTGGTCGACGAGGCCGCGTCGCGGCTCCGCATGCAGGTCGATTCGAAGCCCGAGGCGCTGGACGAGATCGACCGCCGCATCATGCAGCTCAAGATCGAGCGCGAGGCGCTGAAGGTCGAGAAGGACGATGCCTCGAAGGACCGGCTCGCGCGGCTCGAGAAGGAACTCTCGAACCTCGAGGAGGAATCGACCGAGCTGACCTCGAAATGGCAGGCCGAGAAGCAGAAGCTCGGGCTTGCCGCCGACCTCAAGAAGCAGCTCGACGAGGCGCGCAACGAACTTGCCATTGCCCAGCGCAAGGGCGAATTCCAGCGCGCCGGCGAACTTGCCTACGGCAAGATCCCGGAACTCGAAAAGCAGCTGAAGCAGGCTGAAGCCAGGGACGGCAAGGCCGGCATGGTCGAGGAAGTGGTCGGTCCCGATCATGTCGCCCATATCGTCTCGCGCTGGACGGGGATCCCGGTCGACAAGATGCTGGAAGGGGAGCGCGACAAGCTGTTGCGCATGGAAGACGAGATCGGCAGGCGCGTCGTCGGCCAGGGCGAGGCGGTGCAGGCAGTGTCGAAAGCCGTGCGCCGTGCGCGCGCCGGCCTGCAGGACCCGAACCGGCCGCTCGGCTCGTTCATGTTCCTCGGGCCGACGGGTGTCGGCAAGACCGAACTGACGAAGGCGCTGGCCAGCTTCCTGTTCGACGACGAGAGCGCCATGGTGCGCATCGACATGTCGGAGTTCATGGAGAAGCATTCGGTCGCCCGGCTGATCGGCGCGCCTCCCGGCTATGTCGGCTACGAGGAAGGCGGCGCGCTGACCGAAGCGATACGGCGCCGGCCCTATCAGGTCGTGCTGTTCGACGAGATCGAGAAGGCGCATCCTGATGTCTTCAACGTGCTGCTGCAGGTGCTGGACGACGGCCGGCTGACCGACGGGCAGGGCCGCACGGTCGACTTCCGCAACACGCTGATCATCATGACGTCCAATCTCGGCGGCGAATATCTGGTCAATCTTGGCGAGGACCAGGATGTCGACGTCGTGCGCGACGAGGTGATGAATGTCGTCAGGGCTTCGTTCCGGCCGGAATTCCTCAACCGCATCGACGAGGTAATCCTGTTCCACCGGCTGCGCCGCCAGGATATGGGCCAGATCGTCCAAATCCAGCTCAAGCGGCTGGAAAACCTGCTTGTTGACCGCAAGATATCGCTTTCGCTTGATCAGGAGGCGATCGACTGGCTGGCGGCCAAGGGTTACGACCCGGCCTATGGCGCGCGGCCGCTGAAGCGGGTGATGCAGAAGGAATTGCAGGACCCGCTGGCGGAAAAGATCCTGCTCGGCGAGATCCTCGACGGCTCGACTGTCAAGGTCACCGCCGGCTCCGACCGCTTGAACTTCCGCTCGAAGCCCGCGGTCGTGGCAACCGAGGCAGCCGCCTGAGCTCAAGCCAAAAGCCTGTTCCATCCCGATCGAATCGGGATGGAATTCCTATCTTCAATCTCGACCATGACCCTTTCCGAAAAACCGGCATACCCTTTTGTTACGCCGGCCTTCGGTTCATGGTCCAACATCACTGGCGGGGCGCAGATGACGCTGGACGACTATAACAGCTTCTGCGCCTCGCTGCCTTCGGCGACCCATGTCGTGCAGTGGGGCGGCGCCCATGTCTGGAAGGTCGGCGGCAAGGTCTTCGCGATCGGCGGCTGGAGTGAGGGCAAGGAGCCGTTCGTTACCTTCAAATGCTCCGACATCGCCTATGACGTGCTGAGGGAGCAGCCGGGCCTTCGGCCCGCGCCCTATCTTGCCTCACGCGGCATGAAATGGATCCAGCGCCAGACCGGCGAAAGCATGGATGATGGCGCGCTGAAGGATTACCTGCGCGAAAGCCACCGTCTTGTCGTGCTGAAGCTGACGAAGCAGGCGCGCAAGGAATTGGGACTCGCTGCCGGTTAATCGGTCAGAAATCCGCCATCTTCATGCCCGGTTCATATTGGAACCTTATCGTTGGCAACTGATTTGCTGGCGAGGGGGTTCGCCTACCACATCGGCCCGAAATCGAGTTTTGATTTTCGCAAAGCACGATGCGGAGATTTAAAGCGTTAGAGCGTTCTTTGCGCGTCGAAAAAGACGCGCGGCGCTTTGAAGAGACAATGCCGGCGGCGGCAATTACGGACCGGAGAATTTGGCCATCATGTTGCGCACCATCTTCACCCTTTCAGCGCTTGCTGCCGGGCTGCTGGCGTCGAATGCGATGGCCTCGCCAATAGTGGATGCCGCGCCACGGGTGGTTCGTGCCGCCAATGGAGGCGGCATTCTTGTCGCCCAGAACGGCAATCTCGATATCTACTACGATGCCAGGGGAAACCGCGTCATCGTCGATGCGGAGACCGGCAAGGTCATCGCCATCCAGCCGCCGCAGACCAGGCTCGACCGCCGCGCCTTGCGCCGCGAGCGCTTGCGCAACCTCGGACCGGTCGAGGACGACCCCTATTATCTCGACGACCCTGAGGACACGGCGCGGTTCCGCCGCAGGCAGATGGAAGACGAGGGCAGGGTCATCATACCGCCGGCTGACGAGTACGACCCCTATGGCGACAATTCGGTGGAAGCCTTCCCCGAAGCGCCACGGGATGACGGCTACGGCAACGGTTATCCGGAGGCAGCGCAGCCGGTAAAGCCGCGCACCATCGAGCGCCAGCCGCTCAACGAGGCCTCGATCGAGCCGGTCGAGCCGACGGTGCCGAACGAGCAGGCGGCCTTACCGCCGGACACAGCCCCGCCGCCAAGCACTGGCGGCAAGACGGCGATCGACCCGTCGCTTGCGCTCGGCGCCCGCGAGGACGTGGCGGCACTGCAGGTGCTGCTCGACCGTGCCGGTGCATCGCCCGGCGTCATCGACGGACGCTTCGGCTCGAATGTCGACAAGGCGCTCGCCGCCTATAATGAGATCACCGGCAGCAATCTGAAATCGACCGACGCAATCGGCATCCAGGCGGCCCTGGCGCAATCCGGCGGCGATGCCTTCGCCTCCTATACGATCACGCCCGAGGATGCGGCCGGTCCCTATGTCGCCTCGATACCGGAGGACTACAGCCAAAAGGCCCAGCTCGATCGGATGGGCTACACGTCGGTACCCGAAGCGCTGGCCGAGCGCTTCCATATGGATGAAACCTATCTGAACAAGCTCAATCCGGACGCCAATTTCAATCGTCCGGGCACCATCATCAAGGTCGCCAATTTCGGCAGGCTGGTGGCGACGCCGGTGGCGCGCATCATCGCCGACAAGTCCAATAAGCAGGTCCGCGCCTATGATGCGGCGGGCAAGCTGGTCGCAGCCTATCCGGCGACTATCGGCTCGTCCGACACGCCGTCGCCGTCCGGCACGCATGCGGTGTCGCGTGTCGCATTGGACCCGAACTACACCTACAACCCGAACATCAATTTCAAGCAGGGCGAAAACGACAGGATCCTGACCATCCCGCCGGGGCCGAACGGCCCGGTCGGCTCGGTCTGGATTGCGCTGGACAAGCCGACCTACGGCATCCACGGCACGCCGGATCCGTCCAAGATCGGCAAGACCGAAAGCCATGGCTGCGTGCGGCTGACCAATTGGGACGCGCGCGAGCTTGCCAAGATCGTGACGCCCGGCGTTACGGTGGAGTTCGTCGAGTAGGGCATGTTGATATTCAGGTGATGCCGGCCTGCAAACGGCGGCTTCCTCCGCTTCCGGTGCTCACGTACTCAAAAGTACGCTCCGCTCCGGTTCTCGGAAGCCACCATTTTCGGCTCGGCCTGACCTGAATCTCAACACACCTAAAGCGGACAGGCGTCGCTCCATTCACCCGATGACCTTGCGCAGCAGTGGCGCGCGCGGCGCTGCGGCATAGATCAGCTGCACCACCAGGATGAAGCCGACGCTGAGCAACGGGCTGATCAGGCAGAGTGCAGCGCCGACGGCCCACAGGATCTGTGCCTTGACGATGCGCAGATAGACCGTTCGGGTGGTCTCCGCGTCGACACCTTCGGCCAGAAATCCGTTTTTGTCCGCGTAGCGCCAACTGGCGAGCAGCGTCAGTCCGAGCATCAAAAGATTGAACCAGTAGACGAGCACCGCAGTCCTGAATTCGAGGAAGTCGGCGAGAAGGTCGGTCGAGAACGGCAGCAAGGCGATGAAGCCGAGGAAGCAGAGGTTCAGCGTGGCAAGCCGCCGGTCGGATTTTGCAATCAGCCCGTGTTGCGCCTGCTGGCCGAACCAGAAGATGGTCAGCGTCAGGAAGCTGAGCGCATAGGTCAGGAAGCGCGGCGCCAGTGCTGTGATCGCTGTGATCAACTCGCGTTCGGAATGCACCGTTTCATGCGCCGGCACTCTGATCTCGAGAACGATCAGGGTGAGCGCGATGGCGAACACGCCGTCGGTGATGCCGACAACGCGCCCGCGTCCTTCCGCCGAGGGTTCGAGCGGCCGTTTCATGCGGTATTTCCCCCTTGTCTGTAGCGCTGCGAGAAGCTTAGCACGGCACTTCCCGTTTGCACCCTGAGCGGCGTGATCCTGCCTGTGTGGCCAGGTTGGGCCTGGTTTCAACGAGAACAGCGTGCTGGCCGGTTGTCGGCGGCGCGCCGGCGATCTAGGTAAGGCGGCATGCACACGCCAACCAAAGTCGGTACCGGCGCCGTTCCCCTGACCGGCTCACTTCCCGCCGATACGTTCTGTCCGCAGGCGCAGCGGCGGTTCGTGCTGATCGCCGCGATCCTGGCTTCTGCGCTCGGCTTCATCGACGGGTCGGTCCTGGCCATTGCGACGCCGGCGATCCGCGTCGACCTCGGCGCCAGCCTCGCCGAGGCACAATGGATTTCCAATGCCTACGCATTGACACTCTCAGCCCTCATTCTCGTCGGCGGCGCCGCCGGCGATCGCTTCGGCCTGCGCCACTCCTTCGTCGCCGGCATCGTCCTGTTCATTGCCGCCTCGCTTGCCTGCGCGCTGGCGCCTAACCCGGCGGTGCTTATTGCGTTTCGGGCTATCCAGGGTGTCGGAGCGGCCATCATGGTGCCGGGCAGCCTGGCCATTATCGCCAAAGCCTATCCGAAAAAGGAACGCGGCCGGGCGATCGGCATCTGGGCCGCAGCATCAGCACTGACGACGGCGCTCGGCCCGGTGCTGGGCGGCTTCGTGCTGTCGGCGTTCGGCGCCGGCATCTGGCGGGCGATCTTCGCCATCAATCTGCCGCTCGGCCTTATCTCGGTCTATCTTCTGCTGGCCAAGGTCCCTGCCGACGCGCCGGTGGAAAAGCGCAGCCTCGATCTCGGCGGCGCTGCACTCGCCATATTGGCGTTCGGAGCTCTCGCTTACGGTCTGACCTCGATCAGTGGCGACGGGGAGGGGCTGATGTCCGGCCCGAGTATTGCCGCCGGTGCGGTTTTGCTCGTCGTGTTCATCGTCTTCGAGCGCCGGCGGCGCGAGCCGATGATCGATCTGTCGTTGTTTCGGATCGGCGCGTTCGCGGGCGCCAATGTGGCTACCTTCTTCCTTTATTTTGCGCTGTCGGCCAATCTGTTCTATCTGCCGATGCTCATGATCGCCGGATGGGGGCTGAGCGCGGCCGAGGTCGGTTTCATCTTCTTGCCGCTTTCGGCATTGATCGCAGTGTTGTCCGGACCGGTCGGCCAGTGGTCCGACCGCATCGGGCCTCGCTTTCCGATCGCCAGCGGCAGTCTGGTTGTGGCTCTTGCCTTTGCCGGACTTGCCTTGCTGGCCTATTGGGGCATCCACAATTTCTGGATCGGGGTATTCCCGCTGATGGCTCTGATGGGGTTCGGCATGGCGCTGGTGGTATCGCCGCTGTCGACCGCCGTCATGACGGCGGTCGAGGACAAGGATACGGGTGCGGCCTCGGGCATCAACAACGCCGTCTCGCGCATCGGCGGCCTGATTGCCGTGGCGGCGATGGGATCGCTGGCGGCCTGGGTCTATGCTGGCGTGCTCGGCACCGCTGCCGGCTCCGGCATTCCGGGTTTCGGCGAACCGCCGCCAGCCGGCCTGGCGCCCGGCCTCGATGCGGCACGACTTGCCGCCAGCGACGCGGCATTCGCCGCCGTTGCCGCGGTGACCGCGGTGCTTTGCCTGCTTTCGGCAATCGCCGCGTGGACGACGGTTTCCGGCGAGCGGCTGCCATGGGCGCGCGACACGGCGAATCAGCTCGGCTGACGACGAAAAACGTCGGCTCAGCCTTCGATCTTGGCGCTCGCGACCTTCAACTGATTGCTGTCTTCCTGCTTGAGCAGGTCGTCGATGCGTTCGCGCTCGCGCTTGAAGGCGACAAGGTCGTCGCCCTTCAGCGTCTTGCCGACCGGTAGGCGGACGCGCATCGAATCGACCTTTGTGCCGTTGACGATCAGTTCGTAATGAAGATGCGGACCGGTGGAGAGGCCGGTTGAGCCGAGATAGCCGATAACCTGACCCTGGCGAACGCGAACACCCGGCTCGATGCCTTTGGCAAAGGCGCTCTGGTGATTGTAGGACGTCTCGTAGCCGTTGGCGTGACGCAAGATGATCTGCTTGCCATAGCCACCGGCCCAGCCGGCTTTTTCGACGACGCCATTGCCCGCGGCAATGATCGGCGATCCCACGGGAGCTGCCCAGTCGGTGCCGGTATGCATTTTCACATACCCCAAAATGGGGTGGCGCCTGGCACCGAACCCTGACGTAAATCGGCCATTGGGCAACGGATTGCGCAGCAGAAACTGCTCGGCGCTGCTACCATTTTCGTCGAAGTAGTCGGTGCTGCCGTCCTGCATCTGGAAACGGTAGAAATTTCGCGTCGTGCCGCCGAAAGTCGCGGAGACGTAAAGCAGCTCGGATTCGTCAGACGCCTGGTCGTCGCCATCGGGTTGCGAGAACAGCACTTCGATGCGGTCCGTGGGATTGAGGCGCGACTGAAAGTCGACACCGGACGCCAGCAACTTGATCAGTCGTTGCGTCATCGCCTTGGACATGCCGTAGGAATAGGCGGTGCGGTAGATGCCGTCGTAGACGTTCGGCAGATTGCCGCGCACTACGGGCGCAGGCGAATCGTCGAACGCCGTCAGCAATTCGGGATTTGGCTCCGGCTCCTGCGCCGGCACGTACTGGTCGTGGTCGTCGAGTGCGATGGTGACGATGTGCTGGGTCCTGTCGTACACGCTGGTGCGAACGATCTTGGCGGCGTCGCCATGGACCTCAAGCCCAACGCGCAGCACGGTTCCTGCCTTGAGGGCCGTCGCATTCAGCAATTTGGCGATCGCCTCGGCCATTCCGGTGGCATCCTCGCCGGTATAGCCCGAATCAGCGAAGGCCTCGGCAATGTCGAGATCCTTGGTGAAGGGGATGATTTCCTCGGCGAAAGCCGGCGCCTGGTCGTCGATGGCGGCACGCGGCGACACCGAGACGTTTTCCGGGACGATCTTGACGTCATAGGAGCCGGCCATGCTTTCGGCGAAGCCGTCACCGAATCGCTGTGGGTCGACATAATGCAGCGAAGCGACCTGGACAGCGCCGTCGCTCAGATCGGTGCCGGCCTCGCGCACGACCTTTTCCACCTCGTCGGCAGAAAGGTCGCTCTTTTCGTCGAAGGCCGCCGTCTCGATCGGGAAATCGACGGTCTTCAAGCTCATCTCGCTTTCGACCTTGGCGCCATAGATCTGGCTGGCGGCGGCGGCTGCCGGCTGGCCGGCATTGTCGTCGCCATTGCCAAACACCTGCATCGGGTCGAAAGGCGGATAGGCCCGGCTGGTCGTGTGACCGGCGGCAAGCGCCATCTTGATCTGCACGAAAGGCATGGTGTGGATGACATCGCGGTCGCCAACCTTGGTCACCATCGACACTTCCATGCGCCGGCGATCCTTGGCCTTGGCGATCTGGCGCAGCGCGACCAGCCGTGTCGTCTTGGCAATCTCACCGGAATCGTCGCCACTGGCAAGGCTGATCAGTTCGGCGATCTCGGGTGGCGTCGCCAACTGCTGGCGGCCGTCAAGCGCTGCAAACAGCGCCACGCCCATCAGCACGCTCGAGGTCACGCCGGTAAGGAAGGTGCCCGACAGCCAGCGCGCCGAAACCTCGCGCCGGTCGGGAGGGCCGCTGCGGCCGTCCGCGATCAGCGGCGGCTCGTTGCCGAGGTCGGCTATGACATCTTCCGTGTCTGGCATCCAGAAAGGCTGCTTCTTCCCCGGGGCGGAACGGCTTGTCGTTCTTGTTGTGGCCATGACATTTGCCTGTCACGGCGGGTGAAGTCAACGAAGCGCCTGGCCCCGGCCGAAATCCCCAATCACACGTCTGTCTCTATGGGTTCTCTTTAGTCTCTTATAGGAAGCGCCTGGGAGGCGCCGTTTGGTCTCTTATAGAAGGCCCTGCGCGGGTGGCGCTTTCGCGGGCTTCGTTGGCCCTGGTGTCAAACTGCAATACGGCGGCAATAGGGCTCCACCGCGACAGCCGGCTTTGTTGTCCCCATGCCGTAGCGGCAGTCGGCTACAGAAAAGCGGCGCCCCAACTTTCGTCGCAAAAAATTCAAAAAAGTTCGAAATCGCTGTTGACACTTTGGACGCCCCCCGACTATATACGCCTCAACAACGAGGGCGGCGCGCCGCTGGCGACGAAGAAG
>NZ_JAMYVL010000029.1:55000-59119 GCF_040323955.1 Mesorhizobium sp. M0018
AGATCGCGCAGGTGGGCATTGGCAATGAGAACGATCAAGTGTCTTAAGGGCAATTGGTGGATGCCTTGGCATGCACAGGCGATGAAGGACGTGATACGCTGCGATAAGCTACGGGGAGGTGCGAATACCCTTTGATCCGTAGATTTCCGAATGGGGAAACCCACCTAAGGTACTTGGAAAATCAGAGCAGCAGGGCAACTTGCTGCTGTGGTTTCCAAGTATCGATAATAGGTAACTTACCCTGAATAAAATAGGGGTAAAGTGGCGAACGCGGGGAACTGAAACATCTAAGTACCCGTAGGAAAGGACATCAACCGAGACTCCGGAAGTAGTGGCGAGCGAACCCGGACCAGGCCAGTGGCGATGATGAGACAAGCGGAACCTTCTGGAAAGTAGGGCCATAGTGGGTGACAGCCCCGTACGCGTAATGCAAATCATCGTCCTCGAGTAAGGCGGGACACGTGAAATCCTGTCTGAAATTGGGGGGACCACCCTCCAAGCCTAAGTACTCGTGCATGACCGATAGCGAACTAGTACCGTGAGGGAAAGGTGAAAAGCACCCCGACAAGGGGAGTGAAAGAGTACCTGAAACCGATTGCCTACAAACAGTGGGAGCCCGCAAGGGTCACCACGTACCTTTTGTATAATGGGTCAGCGACTTAGTGTGACGAGCAAGCTTAAACCGATAGGTGTAGGCGCAGCGAAAGCGAGTCTGAACAGGGCGTTCAGTTCGTCGCATTAGACCCGAAACCGAGTGATCTAGCCATGAGCAGGTTGAAGGTAAGGTAACACTTACTGGAGGACCGAACCCATAACTGTTGCAATAGTTCGGGATGACTTGTGGCTAGGGGTGAAAGGCCAATCAAACTCGGAAATAGCTGGTTCTCCGCGAAATCTATTTAGGTAGAGCGTCGACCGAATACCCCAGGGGGTAGAGCACTGGATGGGCTAGGGGTCCTCACCGGATTACCAAACCTAACCAAACTCCGAATACCTGGGAGTAATAGTCGGCAGACACACGGCGGGTGCTAACGTCCGTCGTGAAAAGGGAAACAACCCTGACCTACAGCTAAGGTCCCCAAGTTATGGCTAAGTGGGAAAGGATGTGAGGATCCCAAAACAACCAGGATGTTGGCTTAGAAGCAGCCATCATTTAAAGAAAGCGTAACAGCTCACTGGTCTAAATAAGGGTCTTTGCGCCGAAAATGTAACGGGGCTAAAGCCATACACCGAAGCTTAGGGTTTGCAGCAATGCAAGCGGTAGCGGAGCGTTCTGTAAGCTGATGAAGCCATACCCGTGAGGGGTGGTGGAGGTATCAGAAGTGCGAATGCTGACATGAGTAACGTAAGGGGAGTGAGAGACTCCCCCGCCGAAAGTCCAAGGGTTCCTGCTTAAAGCTAATCTGAGCAGGGTTAGCCGGCCCCTAAGTCGAGGCAGAAATGCGTAGACGATGGGAACCACGTTAATATTCGTGGGCCTGGAGGAAGTGACGGATCATTGAGGTAGTCCAATCTTATCGGATTGAAAGGGCTGCTGCGTGGTTCCAGGAAATAGCTCCTCCTTATAGACCGTACCCGAAACCGACACTGGTGGACTGGTAGAGTATACCAAGGCGCTTGAGAGAACTATGCTGAAGGAACTCGGCAAATTGCACGCGTAACTTCGGAAGAAGCGTGACCCTTTCATGCGCAAGCATGGGAGGGTGGCACAGACCAGGGGGTAGCGACTGTTTATCAAAAACACAGGGCTCTGCGAAGTCGCAAGACGACGTATAGGGTCTGACGCCTGCCCGGTGCTGGAAGGTTAAGAGGAGGGGTGCAAGCTCTGAATCGAAGCCCCAGTAAACGGCGGCCGTAACTATAACGGTCCTAAGGTAGCGAAATTCCTTGTCGGGTAAGTTCCGACCTGCACGAATGGCGTAACGACTTCCCCGCTGTCTCCAGCATAGACTCAGTGAAATTGAATTCCCCGTGAAGATGCGGGGTTCCTGCGGTTAGACGGAAAGACCCCGTGCACCTTTACTATAGCTTTACATTGGCATTCGTAGTGGCATGTGTAGGATAGGTGGTAGGCTTTGAAACCTGGGCGCCAGCTCAGGTGGAGCCACCCTTGAAATACCACCCTTATCACTATGGATGTCTAACCGCGGCCCGTTATCCGGGTCCGGGACAATGTATGGTGGGTAGTTTGACTGGGGCGGTCGCCTCCTAAAGAGTAACGGAGGCGCGCGATGGTGGGCTCAGAACGGTCGGAAATCGTTCGCTGAGTGCAATGGCATAAGCCTGCCTGACTGCGAGACTGACAAGTCGAGCAGAGACGAAAGTCGGTCATAGTGATCCGGTGGTCCCGCGTGGAAGGGCCATCGCTCAACGGATAAAAGGTACGCCGGGGATAACAGGCTGATGACCCCCAAGAGTCCATATCGACGGGGTTGTTTGGCACCTCGATGTCGACTCATCGCATCCTGGGGCTGGAGCAGGTCCCAAGGGTATGGCTGTTCGCCATTTAAAGCGGTACGTGAGTTGGGTTCAGAACGTCGTGAGACAGTTCGGTCCCTATCTGCCGTGGGTGTAGGAATATTGAAAGGATCTGTCCCTAGTACGAGAGGACCGGGATGGACGGATCTCTGGTGGACCTGTTGTGGCGCCAGCCGCATAGCAGGGTAGCTATATCCGGACGGGATAACCGCTGAAGGCATCTAAGCGGGAAACCCACCTTAAAACGAGTATTCCCTGAGAACCGTGGAAGACGACCACGTTGATAGGCCGGGTGTGGAAGAGCGGCAACGCTTGAAGCTTACCGGTACTAATAGTTCGATCGGCTTGATCGTTCTCATTCCTAATGCCCATTTCTGGTGACAATCCTTGGATTGCGCCGAGATGGATGGCACAGAATACAGCTTCTCGAGCAACGTGCGTTTTGCCGACCTGGTGGTTATGGCGGAGCGGCTGCACCCGATCCCATTCCGAACTCGGCCGTGAAACGCTCCAGCGCTGATGGTACTTCGTCTCAAGACGCGGGAGAGTAGGTCGCTGCCAGGTCTGCCAAGCGCACGTTGTTTAATCTTCTCCTTACGAACAGGCCCGCCAACGGGATATCGGGCCGCGCAAGCGGCCCTTTCATTTGGCGGAAGCTTGAATCCAGTGAGCCAAGGCTTACTTCTAGGGTTGACGCGGGGTGGAGCAGCCCGGTAGCTCGTCAGGCTCATAACCTGAAGGTCACAGGTTCAAATCCTGTCCCCGCAACCAAATTCGAAAACGGCCCGCCTTGTGCGGGCCGTTTTCGTATGGGCTGAAGTACGGCGACAGGACACTTTAGCATTCCGCGGCCAATTTTTCGTAAGCGGGTAGCTGATGCCGTTCAGCGATGGTAGTTCCAAGGCATGAGCGCCTCGATAGCGCTGTTTGGCCAGCCATTGGCGATGCGCTCGAGGGTCTGGGTGAGCCAGGCGTGCGGATCGACCTGGTTCATCTTGGCGGTGGTCAGCAGCGTGGCGATGGTGGCCCATGTCCGTCCGCCGCCGTCGCTGCCAGCGAAGAGGCTGTTCTTTCGGGTAATTGTCTGTGGCCTGATGGCGCGCTCGACGGTGTTGGAGTCGATTTCGATGCGGCCGTCGGTGAGGAAGCGCTCGAGCGCGGCACGCCGGCCGAGCGCATAGCGGATCGCCTCGGCGGGCTTCGATTTTCCCGACAGCTTCGGCAGCTCCTTTTCCCACAGCGCAAAGAGAGCGGCAACGACGGCGGCGGATTTCTCCTGACGCGCAGTTATCCGTACTGCCGGGTCCTGGCCGCGTACGGCCTCCTCGGCGGCCCACAGTGGGGCCATCTGCGCCACCGTCTGCGAGGCGATAACGGAGGAGCCTGCGGCATGCAGTTCGTAGAACTTGCGCCGCACGTGCGACCAGCACGCCGCCAGCGTCACGCCGTCGTTGCCCCGATCGGATCGGGCCAGCCGGTTATAGGCCGCGTATCCGTCGACTTGCAGGATGCCGCGATAGCCGTCCAGATGACGGGCGACACATTCGCCGGCGCGGCTGTCCTCGAAGCGATAGACAACAATGGGCGGTCCACTGCCGCCAAAGGGCCGATCATCGCGGACATAGGTCCAGAGGTAGGCCG
>NZ_JAMYVL010000030.1:0-50564 GCF_040323955.1 Mesorhizobium sp. M0018
TGGGCCAGCGGTAAAGCAGCATTTCGGCGGCTTCGCGGGTGCTCGAAACACTGACTTTGCCCGAGGACAGCAAAACGGTCACGGGCTCTTCGAACGTGCCGACATCTCGTTCGCAGGTCATATGCTGGTCTCCTTTCGCAAACCTCCCCAAGACTTTACCGGTGAACCATCCGTTCCGTTGCGTCACGTTTGTCCCGGTAGGCGAACATTGTGAGGATGGGCTTCGTCCACCCCCTCATGCCTCCTCTCATAACCGAGGGGGTCAGTTCTTCATCTCGTCAGGGGGTCAGTTTCTCAATTCGGGCGACAGGCGTGTCGGAGCGGCTCTTGTGCTTGAGGCCGGCTCGCGAGGAGCTATGGTCGGAATTGGGTGACGCGGCCGATCAGGCGGCGCGGTGATCCGGTGTCGCGGACTGTGCGACACCATTGGTGAATTTGACGCCGGCGATGTCTGAGCAGCTCAAGCGTAAGGCGACAGTATCGAGGTACCTGCACGGCGGGAGGCACGCAACGCTCGATGCGGATTTGCTGGAATGGATTATGCGGAGGCAGCTTCGAGTTGCCGCGCCGGCTCCTGGTGCGGCGCAGCATCTGTTCCCGCGCCAACGCCGGCCGGTCATGTTCCTTTAGGCCGAGCGCGGTGGCTTCAGTAAAGGCGTCGACAAATGCCAGCAGGCGTGTGGTCCGGTCACGGTGACGCCGGCGCTCACGGCCGATAACGTGCAGGCCGCTGTTGAGCGCCAGCAGGTGGGGCCGCGGTCTTGCGGCGCTGCCGCAGCATGCGAGCGACTAGAAGGGTGCCGAGCCAGGGTTGATGCTGGAGTGGACTGATGTCTTCCCAGGCGTCCGAGAGCATCGCAGCAACAGCACTTGATGAGATCGGTTATCGTGCTATATATGTAATCATCCTCACCAACCCAGCGGAGTGGAATATTATGGCACATACCAATGACACCTTTGAGCTATCGGGATTTGGCGCGCTCACCGGAACTCCGAAGGAGGTTGGTGACCAACTTGATCGGCTGACTGCGGAGCAAGTCATAGCGCTAACGTTCGAGCATGGGAGTGAACCCGCAGTTCGCGCCCTTGCGGACACGGTCGTCAGCATCGCGCCTCTGGTCCGTACCATCCTGATGAGTCGTCAACGTGAAGCCATTAACTTAATAATCGAGGCCCTGGTCCCTCAGGTGCCGCCCCCGCAGTACATGCTTGTCGAGGCGCGGATGACGGCCGAGGCGAGAAAGGCAGTGCTGGAGAGCGGCGATTGGCTGACCGCTCCCCAAATCGCCAAAATGGCTGGGTTCAGCACAAGCAACCTGAGTGCGCAGCCAAACAAGTGGAAGAAAGAAGGCCAGATCTTTGCAGTTCGGCATCGGGGCGTAGACTATTTCCCTGGGTATGCTCTGGATTCCGCCGCTGGATATCGGCCTATCAAAACGCTCGCTAAGGTTCTGAGCGTCTTACACGAGAAAAAGGACGACTGGGGGCTCGCCTATTGGTTTGCATCGGTCAATAGCTTCCTTGGGGGCAAGCGTCCGCAAGATGTGCTCCCTGCGCAACCCGAGCGCGTTCTTGCAGCCGCCGAGGATGAGTTGGTAGGCGCACTCCATGGCTAAATCAAAGATTGGACGGGGACCTGGGATTCCCGTTCCATCGCACGATTTGCAGGATATCATCACCCGAACGATATGGCCGGCGGACCAAGTTATCCATCGTATCCATTTGAATCTCTATGCCGGCGTCGAGTTCAATCCAGGCCTGAAAGGCAATGCCCGTTTCAGCCCGATCAAGAATGCAACTGGGGCCAATATCCCAACTCTGTACGGCGGCACGACCTTTGACTGCGCGGCGATGGAAACCGTCTTCCACGATGTGCCATTCGCGCCGGGCCTGAAGACCTACGACAAGGTGAAACTGGCGGATCAAGTCTATTCGCAGGTGGCGCCGCAGGGCGAATTGGTCTTGGCTGATCTGAGCGTCACAGCGCTGAGGAAACTCGGCATCAAGCGCAGCCAGATCATCGACACCGAGAAGGACCGCTACCCAGCAACACGCCCCTGGGCTGAAGCCATTCACGTACAATGCCCAGATATCCAGGGACTTTGCTGGATTTCTCGGCAGGACGACCGGGCTCTCGCCGTGATGCTGTTTGGCGATCGAATTCCGGCAAGGACGTTGGTGCAGTCCGGCGTGTCGCTCGATTTGACCGGGAATTCTGACGTCTATTCCGAATTGCTCGAACTCGCCGATCGTATCGGCGTAAAGATCGTAGGCATCAGCTTCTGATGGCGGGACAGGAGATCATGGCAATTCTGGGGGCAGCAACGAGGTAGTCGCTGACCTCCCCAGCCGCGCCTTCCGGCAACCGTCTGATCAGAGTGTGCCGTTGCGGTCATGGCCGCGCCGAAGGCGGAGGGCCGGTTGCGGGTAAAAGCCGTCCGTATGCGCCGTGCACCGTGCGCTGGCGGCTGTCGAGCTGTTCGACGTGATTCAATGGCGCGGTTTGCGCGGAAATTTTGCAGCCCCGGGGCCTGCAGAGCGCGATCAAACTGGCGGTGCGCGCCAGGCCCGTCCGCGGCCGCAAGAGCAGGAAGGCTGTGACCGCCGATATTCTGGCCGCCCTCTTGAAACATGCGCCGGTGACCGTCTCGTCGACGTCGGGGATAGCGCGATTCTCATCACGGCCTTCGCCTGCAGCGGCCGGCGTCGCAGCGAAATTTCTGCTCTTCGCGTCGAACAGCTGGTCGACGAAGACCCGGTTCCGGCCGATCCCAACGCTCCCGGCGGCGATAAATTGCCGTGCCTGTCGATACGGCTCGGCCGCACAGAGACGACGCAAGCCGACAGCGACGCTTTCGTGCTGCTCGTCGGCCGGCCTGTGCTGGTCTTGAAGGACTGGCTGGAACGCGCCAGGATCAGCGACCGCGTCGTGTTTGGCGGCATCGACCACTGGGGCAATCTCGAAGCGCGCGTCCTGACGCCGCAGGCCGTCAATCTGATCCTGAAGCGGCGCACCGCCGAGGCCGGGCGCTCGATCCGGAAGCCTTCTCCGCCCACAGCTTGCGCTCCGGCTATCTCACCGAAATCGCACGCCGCGGTATTCCGCTGCCCGAAGCCATGCAGCAGTCGCAGCATCGCTCCGCGCAGCAGGCCTCAAACTATTACAATGACGCGGAACGCACGCTCGCGGGCGGCGCGGATAATCGCCTGAGTCGCAATTCGATCCGACCCTTGCGGCGTTAGCTCCAGACAATTGGTTCCGAGGCAGCCGGCCTTCCGGATCGATCACCTTGACCTGGTGCGGGAGCCCCTCGCCCCAGCTCCATAGCACGAGGTTCTGATCGGATGTGCCGGCACCTGGGGCGAAGCTGGGCACGAGAATGCCGAACTTGCCTTCAGCAACCAAGCGGTCGTGGATGCTCCATGACGGCGGCCGTTTGCCATCGGCGAGAAAATCCATCCAGGCACAAGCCATATCTTCGAACTGGGCGTCGGCCTGGCCTTGCGCCGTCCTCAGATCGACAATGTCGCCCCCGAAACCGGCCAAATGCACGCACAACGTCCAGTTCTCTCGATCGGCCGCCCATTGGCGATCCCCGCGTCTCGACGGAGGATCGGGCGACCGACGTCCGACGAGGTCAAGGTGGCTGGCTGCCGCCTCGCCCACCAGGAGCACGGCTCCGGCGCCTCGCCCTCCCGGCCGGTGCTGGCGAAGCTGATGCGCGAGATAGCCGTATGTGGGACACGCCGCTATGCGATATAGCGCCCAGAATCTCCAGGGTCGCCGCCGGCGATAGCCTGCCAAGACGGTCACCCACGCTTGCCGTGGGCACCCGTAATGGAAACGATGGCGGGCGCTACCGTGACGAACAGGATATAATGCTCACCGGCAGCAAGCTGGTTGAGGAAGGCCCCACCGTCATGAAGCCAATGAACGAAGAGCACCTTGCGGTCCTACGCAGGCACATGGTCGAGATGATTGCAATCCATACCGACCTTGCAAGCGAAGAACTCGGCAAGGCAGCGCTCGATGAGCGGGTGATGGCGGCGATGCGGCGAGTGCCGCGGCATCGCTTCGTGCCAGCCTCGGTTGCACCTTATGCCTACCAGGACATGCCGCTGCCGATCGGCTTCGATAAAACCGTCTCGCAGCCATTCATCGTCGCTCTCATGACCGATCTCCTCGCTCCCCAACCGCACGAGGCGGTCCTCGAGATCGGCACTGGCCTGGGCTATCAAACCGCAATCCTCGCGGAACTCGCCGGGCAGGTTTGGAGCGTAGAAATCATCGAGGAATTCGTAAGCCGTGCGGAGGCTCTCCTGCAGGAGCTAGGCTTATCCAATGTCGGCATTCGTGTCGGAGACGGGTCTCGCGGCTGGCCCGAGCACGCCCCATTCGACAAGATCCTGGTCACGGCGGCGGCTGAGCAGACACCGCCGGCTTTTCTGAAGCAACTCAAGCCGGGGGGACGGCTGGTTCTGCCTTTGGGATCTAAAGAAGCACAGTTTCTGACTGTCATCGACAAGGATGCGGCAGGGCAGCTCGAGACCCGGAAACTCATCCCGGTTCGGTTCGGCCGGCTCGAAACCGTCTAGTGAGGTGCGACAACTAACGCGACCGCGCTTTTCCACCGTCAATCAGATGCCAGCCTTCCGCGTTTCTTCGCCCTTTGTGAACGCGAGAAACAACACCGTCGCAGACTTGTGGAACGCTTATCCGCAGCGTGGCCTGAGTTAACTGCGACATACGGCGCCAGCATAGTCTGCTGAGGAAGCGCAGTCTTCGGCGGCCTCGCCTGCGGGCGAATGCCTGTCCGCGGGATTTCCTCACGACCGAGGTGCAAAATGATTCCGCGACATCTGTCATTATGCACGACGACACGCGCGTCGAGGAGGCCCGCCATACGGCCCTCGATACCACACTTCTGCAGGCCTTGCCGTGGATCGTCTCGCTCAAGCGGGGAGACTTAACCACCTGATGCTTGCAACACCTTGATCTAAACGCAGTTTACCTCATTCAAACAGACGAGGACATTAGGCCACCCCTCCCCTACGGTAAGAGGTCGTTCGGCCGACTTTATCCGGGAGAAACTATTGTAGTCGTATGGAAATAAAATCAAACGCGCCGATTCTTCATGCAGACACTATTGGAGTTCATGTGCTCGCATCCCATAGGGGGAACGTTGTCGAAGGACGAGTGGGGGAACAACGATTTTCTCGGTGTTACCGCAAAAACCTATAAACCCCATTCGGTGATATGCCGCCAGGAAGACGACAACGGTGAGATATTCATTGTAAAATCGGGTTGGGCTATACTTTATCACGCGCTGCCAGACGGAGAGCGGCAGATCATAGACACTCCCCTCAAGGGGGACGTTGTCGGTTACCGTGGTTTGGACGGACCCCGTCTTGCGTCGCTGGCGTCCATAACCGAACTAGCTGTCTATGAAATTTCCAGTAAGGAACTGGTCGAGGCGATCCTGTCGGACGGCCGAATCGGGAAGAAGATCACCTCCTCGCTGGCGCGCCTGAACGCCATCCTTGCCGAACATCTGATAAATACCGGGCGGCGGAACGCGATGAGGCGTACCGCCCATTTCCTGCTCGAGTTGGAAGAGAGGCTCTCCATGGTTGAGCTGTCGGTTGATGGAAGATATGAGTGTCCTCTTGCCCAGCATGAACTGGCCGACATCCTCGGAATGACCACGGTTCACGTCAACCGAACGTTAAGGGAGCTCCGCAAGGCCGATCTCGTCTCTTTCAAGTCAGGCCATGTAGAGGTGATCAACCGCAAGAAGCTGGTCGAAACAGCCGGATTCGACAGCGAGTACCTCAGGTAGCGGCTATCTCTCTTTGAACGCCAGCGCATGGACGCCAAAATGAAAACGGTCGTTCCGTCGCCGGAACAGTTCGAGACGACATTTATGGAGGGCTGGTCGTGCGCAGGACGCCTGACGTCTCGACGACAGCGGTATCCGGCTCGATGCGGTCGACGGTTGGGCCGAGCGGAACGCAACCCGTTCGTGCTGACCAAGTGTGACAAGGGAGATCATCGTGGCCGCGGCAACTCGGCCTATCGCGCGAGTGCGGCGTGCTGCCAAATTATGCGCAGAGGGCCGCTTACCAAGGCCTGCTCGATTAAAGTGGGGAGCCAATGCTGCCAGCACTGTCCCCCGACAATGTCAACGGCACTTTCGGCGGTTCTGGTCTGCCGATGAAATGTCGGAGGCACACGCTGATCCAGATTCGGCTGTCTGCTGGGCTGAAGATGGCTGGGTGTCCAATGCATGCGCCTTTCGCACAGAATCCAGCCCTTTGGGTCCAGCTTGGCATCGGTTCCCTGAAAATTACCAAAAAAGCAATCTATGTTAGAGACTGCTTATAAATAACCCCTACACTTACCCCACGCTGGGTATCACTGGGGGTTGGGGAACTGACAACGACGCAAATGGGGTAATCGAGTCTCGACCCTTCAAAACGCGCAGTACCAAACTTTCACTGCGAGAGAATGCGGAAATCATGTCGGCCAGCGCAAGACGGCTTGTGTGGGAAAGAGGGAGTATTGACATGGGTGCCACGGCAGGACTGCACAATTGTAATTCGGCCAGTCAGTCAGAAGTTCCGTCCGGCGGGCCGGGAATCGACCAAGGGCAGACAGGCAGGGAATGCCTCCTCATCTTGGACGGAAGGGCTCTGGACCGCGAGTGTCTCGCATCGGCTCTCGTGGACCACGAACTCGGCATGGATGTCGCCGCCTTGGCGTCCGTCGAGGAATGGCGCGTCAGAAAGAGATCGGCCCCTCCCCTTGCAGCCATACTCTTCAACCTTGGCAGTCGGAAGGTCACCGATCGTGGCATCGCTGACGAGATCAGGCATATTTCGGGCGAGTTCAAATCAGTCCCTGTGGTCGTCCTGGCCGACACCGAAGACCTTGCCCAGATACTGACCGCTCTCGAATGCGGTGCACGCGGTTACATTCCGACCTCTGTTGCAATCAATGTCTGCGTCGAGGCCATCAACCTTGCGGCAGCGGGAGGCATCTTCGTGCCGGCGAGCAGTGTCATTGCTATGCGGCACCTGATAGATTCGGGCAGCCGCGACACGCAGCCTTTGGCAGGCATGTTCACGCTTAGGCAGGCCGAGGTTGCGCAAGCGCTCCGGCGCGGCAAGGCGAACAAGATGATCGCCCACGAACTGAATTTACGCGAAAGCACGGTGAAGGTCCACATCCGCAATATCATGAAGAAACTAAAGGCGACCAACCGCACGGAAGTCGCCTGCAAGGTCAACGACCTTCTCGCAGAAGGAACTCTGGCTGAGTAGTGAGCCCAAGCGCCCAAGCGTAACACTTCCCAACTTGCGTGAGTCCCGCAGCCGCATTCTATTGCTGAACGTCCAAGGGCGGAATCGGCAGCTGAACTGCTGTCTAGCCAGACCTCGATCGTATCGAAAATCTTGTGCTGGCCCTTGATCGGGAACGAGGCTTCGGAAAGTGAATGCACCAGCCAAAACGAAGCTCTGTCGCAGGTCAGATAGGAGGACGATTGTCGAAAACGAGGTATGCATTTTTTGCTTCAAGTAGATCATGCCGATGGTGAGATTCCTGAGGTACCACCGTATCGTTCCCCGGCGCGCCGTTGCCAGTCGGTGGAGTAAGCATACCATGATTCATCGCCCAAACTGCAGCCTGTGTTCGGTTGCGGACTCGAATCTTTCTAAGTATGGCTTTGACGTGTACCTTCACCGTAGCTTCGGCAATGTTGATTTGGCGCGCGATCGCTTTGTTTGACTCCCCTTGGATCAAGCGGCACAGAATACAGTTTTCGCGATTCGACAAAATTACCAGTTCTTGATCGCTACTCTCCACTTTACTTTCCACCTTTGGTAACTCATAAGCTATCGGTTCATCTTTCGAACCTTGCCTTATATCTTGAATAATCATCGAAGTTTCCGCAGGTAGTACCGTTTGCCCAACCATAACCAATTCGAGGGCTTTGATGAAGGTGTCGTAAGCAGCGATCTTTGTCAGATACCCGTCAGCCCCCGCACGAAAGGCTGAGACTATATCGGTCGTGCGACAGTGATCAGCTAGCGCAACGACATGGCTGGCTGGGTAAATCGCCTTAAACTCAGCAATCTGCGCGAATTCAGCTTCCGCATCAGCACCGCCGATATCTATGATTAGCAAGATCGACCGGTGATGCGGTAACGGCTTTTGCAGAAGATCGTTAACAGAAACCGTAGAGAAAAGAACGCGAAAATCTTCTTCATTCAGGATTCGACTAACACCTTCTCGAAGTAACTCGCTTGGCCCGACAAGCACGGTTACGAAAGATTGCCTTGTCATCATCGCTTCTCACCCGGCGCGATTGGTTACACGCGTCGATTAGGTGCTCCATGCGCCAACCGTACAGTTTTCTTTTTTTAACCTTACGCCAGGAAAGCCGTACACCAAAATACCCTCTTTAGGCGTAGGGCAGCATCATCGAGGCGTATCCCGAATCTTCAACCTGGGGCTTTTGGTCAAGAACCCGAGCTCGTGGTTTCAAAGCAAGCGAGACGAACGACAGTGAAAGACCTACGATCAATCCTGCGCCTGACGCATGAGCAAGGCCTCTCGGTGCGTGCGGTGTCGGAACGGCTGAAGATCAGCAAGACTTCGGTTTCGACCTATCTGTTGCGGGCGCGTGAGGCTGGCATCTCGGACTGGCCGCTTCCGCCGGGCTGTGACAATGACGTATCGCTTGAGAGGCTTCTGTTTCGCCGGGTTGGCCGTCCGCCGCAGGATATGGACGAGCCCGATTGGGCGATGATCGCGCGCGAGTTGAAGCCCAAGGGCGTGACGCTGACGCTGTTGTGGCAGGAATACCGTGCGGCGCATCCCGATGGTTATGGCTACACGTGGTTTTGCGACCGGTTCGGCGCTTTCCAGCGCCGGGCGAGCGCAACGTTCCGCAACCGCCACGAGGCGGGCGCAGTGATGCAGACCGACTATGCGGGCCACACCGTGCCCGTCGTTGATCCCGATACTGGCGTCATCTACCAGGCTCAGATCTTCGTTGCGGTGCTGGGCGCCTCGTCCTTCACCTTCGCCCATGCCAGCTTCAGCCAGAAGCTGCCGGACTGGATCGAGGGCCAGTGCCGGGCACTCGCCTTCTTCGGCGGGGTAACGAAGGCGATCGTCTGCGACAATCTGAAGGCCGGCGTCGCCAAGGCGCTGTGGTTCGAGCCGACGCTCAACCAGACCTTCGCCGCCATGGCCGAACATTACGACACGACGATCCTGCCGACCCGCAGCCGCAAGCCGCTCGACAAGGGCAAGGTCGAGGGGCGCGGTGCTGATCGTCGAGCGCTGGGTCCTGGCCCGGCTGCGCAACCGGCGCTTCTTCAGTCTCGGCGATCTCAACGCCGCAATCGCGGGGTTGCTGGAGGATCTCAACAACCGCCCCATGCGCCATGTCGGCAAAAGCCGCCGCGAACTGTTCGAGGAGATCGAGCGGTCGGCTCTGGCGCCGCTGCCGCCGGCGCCGTTCGAATATGCGGAGTGGAAATCGGCCAAGGTGCATCCCGACTACCATGTCGAGATCGACAGGACCTTCTACTCGGTGCCGCACGCGCTGATCGGGCGGCGCGTGGATGTGCGGCTCACCCACCGGGTGGTCGAGCTCTTCCATGATCACAAGCGCGTCGCCAGCCATGTCCGCCGCTCGCAGCGCTGCGGCCATGTCACCGTCAACGAGCACATGCCCAAGGCGCATCAGCGCTATGCCAACACGACGCCGGCGAACCTGATCCGGCAGGCAGCCGGGATCGGCGCCAACACCGCCATGCTGGTCGAGCGGATGATGCGCGACCGTCCCCATCCCGAGCAGGGATACCGCTCCGCGTTTGGCATCCTCTCGCTGGCCCGTCGCTACGAGCGGGATCGGCTCGAGGCGGCCTGCGCGCGGGCGCTGACCATCAATGCGATCACCTACTCCTCCGTCAACGCCATCCTCAAATCCGGCCTCGACCGCGTGCCGCCCGCGGCCGAGCCGGTCAAGCCCACGCCATCGCACACCAACATCCGCGGCGGCTCCTATTATCAATGAGGAAGGAAACCAACCATGCTGACACATCCAACCCTCGACCAGATGCAGGCTCTCGGCCTTGGCGGAATGGCCGCCGCCTATCGGGACCTGGCCGACCAGAGCAACGCCGACGATCTCAGTCGCGACGAGTGGCTTGGCCTGATGCTCGATCGTGAAGCCGCCAGGCGTGCCGACAAGCGTGTCACCAACCATCTCGCCGTTGCCAGGCTGCGCTTTGCCGATGCCTGCATCGAGAACATCGACTTCGCCGCACATCGCGGGCTCGACCGGCGCAATACGCTATCGCTCGCCCATGGCGCCTGGCTGAAGGCGCATGAGAACCTCATCATCACCGGGCAGACCGGCACCGGAAAGACTTGGCTGGCCTGCGCCTTCGGACGTCAGGCCGCCCGGCTCGATCATTCCGTGCTCTACCTGCGCACGCCACGTCTGTTTGAGGATCTCGCCCTGGCGCGTCTGGACGGCCGCTTTCCCCGTCTCATCGACAAGCTGGCTCGGGTGCAACTGCTCATCCTTGACGACTGGGGCACCCACAGCCTGACCGACCAGCCGCGTCTCGATCTGCTGGAAATCTTCGAGGAACGCTACCGCCGGAAATCGACGCTGATCACCGCGCAACTGCCAATCGCCCAGTGGCATGCCATGATCGGCGAGCCGACAATCGCCGACGCCATTCTATCGACCGGATCATCCACAACGCCCATCGCGTCACCCTCGAAGGCGACAGCATGAGAAAACAGAAACCACCGCCGCTCTTGACCGACGCCGAAAACGGCGAAATCAATCGCAAATGAGTTCAACCAGGCAACCGAGGGCCGACCACATCCAGCTGTCCGCGACTTAGTGAAACTGCTGTCCGCGATTTAGCGGAACGACTGTCCCGTTTTTGCGAAATGCGCAGAAAAGGAGCTTGTTCCTAGCGGCGCAGCAATGATTGAGGATCTCGTCGTAGTCCTTGAATATACGGTTGGAGAGCCCCTTGTCATGAATTGCCGCAGGTTTTCGACTGGGTTCAGTTCCGGTGAGCGCGCGGCACGAACATCAGAGTGATGTTGTCCGGCCGCGTCACTTGCGATCCGGCCTGATCAGGATCAGCACCGCATGCGCGCCGTCGTCGGCGCTCCGACTGATCTCGGCGAGGTGCTCCCGCATCGCCGCGGTATCGCAATAGGGCATGCCCTTCCGGAGGCAGACGGGCCGCTGGTCGAACCAGTGGGGGAATTTCACACAGTAGCTTTGCCAATTGCTGCGAGTCCAGCAAGGCTCGGTAGGTGTCTCCAGTTCGGCGATGTCGCGAAGGCGCGCACCGAATTGCGCCGCAAGCTACCGCCGCCACGTGACGAGTGCGGGAAGCCGTTGCAGTTGCTCACGCCGATGGCAGCGTGCAGGTCGGTCGGTAGTTGTAGCCGATTCAGGATAGCCCTCGTAGATCACCTGTTTCGAGCTGTGCCGGACCCGTGTCGGTAACGTTCATGCGTGCATGACCTTGTCTCCTGTCCTCGGGGTAAGTTCACACGTAATCCGACATACTAGACGACGTTTGCAATTCGACGTAGGCGCAAGCTTGAGCGCAACGCCAATCGCCCGGGAGAGTCTCAGTATAGCCTTATCAAGGCCGCATTATGGTCATGAACGTTAGCATTATATCCCATATGAAATTTCTGGTTGTATTGTCAGAATTTCGTTAAGACGATAGATCTTCGTTTTATTGCCCGTGAGTGTCTTTGTAGATACTTATAGAGATTACTGCTTAACTGGAGAAACACATGAGATCGATGAGTCGCTACAAGGAAATACTGCGAACACACTCGGAATGGTTGAACAACTTACGCGCGACGACGGAGGCAGCCGAGTGACGACCGAAGCTCCCATTTCCACCGTTTCCGCGTCGACGGCAACGACGCAGCCGGCGCAGGGTCTTACCTACACCACGACACCGATCCAATCGCAGTATGATGGCCAGGTGATTGAAAATCTTGACATCTACGTCACCAACGGGGACGCGGTCACGATTACGCACGACAATGTCATCCTGCGCAATTGTCTTATTCATCACGTCGAAGGTGACGGGGTGGTGGTATCGGGCGCAAACGGCGTCACGATCGAGAACACCGAAGTCATCAACGCCGACCCGCCGGCGGGAATCGACCCCGAGACGAGCCCGAACATCAACAACATCAACGCAGAAAACGCCTCGAACTTGACCGTTCATAACACCACAGTGCGGGAAGGCTCGACTGGCATCTATCTCGTGAACTCGCCCGGCGCGAGTCTTTCACACGTCGATGGCTACGACTTCCATGGCCCAATGCCGCGCGGTCAGTTCGTCCAGTTCAACAACTCGGGCAATAGTTCGCTAACCGACTTCTATGCCGTAAACGACGCCGGCAGTTCGCATCCGGAGGACATCGTCTCGGTATATGGCAGCCCGAATACGACGATCTCAAATGGGGTGATCGACGGTAACAACTCTCAGACCGGAGTGGCCGTCATGTTCGAGAACGGATCGACCGGCGGCAGGGTGGATCACGTTGACGCCATCCATCAGGGCAATGGCGCGTTCTCTTCCTACGCGAGCGATGTGACCTTCGATCACACGAGGTCGTTCGACGGTATCGATGAGGATCAAGGCCGCGGGCTTCCCTCGTCGAATGGACTGATCTGGAATGTAAGCTCCGGTGGGGTCAGCATCCTGAACTCGAGCTACACCAACCCTGGCAATCCCAACAACATCATTTGGGACGCGTCAAAGGCGGTCGTGGCCGACGTGCACGAGGATCCCACGGCGACCCCAGTGGCACACGTCGATAACCAGTTCACCTGGGACTACGCAGCGGATAGCTCGACCGGCACTGTCACGGACGCGAGCGTCACTTCCTCAATCACTGGCTCGACCGGGACTGACACTGGATCTGGAACCTGGACTGTCCCTCCTTCCGGCGACACCAGCGATGGGACCTTGTACGGCACCAGCGGCGCCGATGTATTGCATGGAACCAGCGGCCACACGATGATCGGCTATGGCGGCAACGACACCTACTATGTCGACAATGCCAACGAGAAGGTGGTTGAGGCAGTGGGCGGCGGCAACGACAGTGTGATCGCCTCGGTGAGCTATGCGCTTTCGGCCGGCTCGGAAATCGAGCATCTCGCCACCAACAACCCGTCCGGCACGAAGACGATGAGCCTCACCGGCAACGAGTTCGCCCAGACGATCGAGGGCAATGCCGGCAACAATGTCATCAACGGCGGGCTTGGCGCCGACGTCTTGACCGGTCACGGCGGCCACGATGCCTTCTCGTTCAATACTGCTCTTGGAGCCGGCAATGTCGACAAGATCACCGACTTCAAGCGCTCCCTGGACACGTTCCATCTCAGCGATACCGTTTTTGCCGGGCTTCAGCCGGGAGGGCTTCCATCCAAAGCTTTCTTTGTTGGTGCAGCCGCGCATGACAGTTCCGATCATATCATCTACAACAGTGAAACCGGGGCTCTCTCTTTCGACGATGACGGGGCCGGCGGCGCATCTCAAACGCAGTTCGCCACCCTCTCCCCACATCTGTCGCTCACCGCAGCCTCGTTCTTTGTGACCTGAAGGACTACGCGGGGAACCAATATCCCGCGAGGGGCTGCCCTGGCAAATAGGGACTGGATCACAGTACCTCAAAGCCATGATCCCGAACCGAAGGTCAGCGTACCAAAAAGGGGAGCCCGGTTTCGGAGAAGATCACGCTCATGGAGTTCCATCCCGATATCATCGGGATGGAACAGACTCGAGTTGTGAGCTTTCCGTAGTTCACGCGGACCGAACCGAGGAGACTGGAGTTACAGACTTTCAGCACTCACCGGAGGGTACTAAATCAATATTCACAAGAATGCCCGTCTGACGCCGTGGCGTCGAGAGGAACTGGCTCGTTCGGCCATCGAGCGACATCTTTCCCCCAAGCCTTGCGGCGCAGGCCTATGGTGTGTCGAAGCGAGCCGGCCTGTGAAGCTGGTCGATGTAGATCGGCGTCGTTTTGAAGAGAACATGCTCTTCAACCGGTCCATTCGCGAGAACATCGCGCTCGCCGATCCGGCTATCCCCATGGAGCGGGCATCGCTCGCCGGCGTTCACGATTTCATCCTGGGACTGCCCGCGGGCTATAACGTGTCGACTGCGTCATTGCCGGCGCCTGGGTCGCCGGCGTCGCGCGACATGGCTTCTCATCGAACGGATACTCTGATCCTCGAAGCAGCGGACGCCTCGGCACTGAGACAAGTTCGTGTAATTCCGAGTTTATCCATGCGGCATTACGATCCGGTCGGATCGCTAAAGGCTCAGATCTGCGTAGCGGGTCGGGAACAGCTCTATCGTCACTGCGAGCGAGCCGCCGATTCCGCATATGCGCCGCGGCAATAACATGCCGTCAGGCCGCTTTGGGAACGGCCGACGGTAGCGCCGGCGGCTCGGGATAGGCCCGCTGTTACGGTCATCGTGCACCGGTATCCCCGAGGAAGGGCTCGGTTAGTCCGTCAGCGCGGGCAAGCGCGGCGGCACTCTTCTTGCGTTATCCAAGTTTCTGCGCATGGCCATTCAAACGGCCATAATGGGAGTCGGTGCGTACCTGGCTATTAACCAGGAAATCTCCGGGGCGCGTCCTGTTTGCGGCGTCACTCATTATGGTCGGGCGCTTGCCCCGACGAGATCATGCAATGGAAAAGTATCGCGTCGGCGCGCAGCGCCCATGTGCGCCTGGAAAGCATATTCCAGGAGAACCCGCCGATTGCCGGACGCCTGCCTCTGACGCCGGCCGTCCGGCGCGCCCTCCATCCCAGACGGGCTGCCGCGGTGCCGGCGCTACGTTCGGGCCGACGAGCGACGGCAGCAACTAGTCACGATTGCCGAGACAAGTCGCCAACCTCGCCGAAGCTGGCGAAAAGCTGCACGTTGCAGATGACGTGCTCAACCGACCGAGCGCACCGCGGTCCGGGAGCGTTGTCGGCTTTAAGGTACACACGATAGGAGCCGTCGGTTCGCGCCGGCGAAACCTTGATGGAGATCATCCCTGATGACGACACTTGACCGTCCGGCGAAGAGTCGCCTGTCGACATCAACTCATCAACAATGTTGCCGAGGGCCTTCCTGCCGAGATGCGACTGCCTTCGTTCAAGGCTCGCTCGACGCCGGTCGCGATCGGCGAGGTGCAGACCGTTGCCGGCGGACGCGCCCCATGAGGAAGTGACGCGTGAGCCCTACTACGAATTGAAAGGTTCCGTGCAGGTCTCTCAGTTCCCCGAACAGGTCCGCGAGAAACTCAGGCCCGGTATGCCGGGATCAGGATAGACCGCAGAGACGAGGAACGGTCAGAACGACCAAAGCAACCATTCTAAGGATTTTGCCCAGGAGGACCAGAGTGGACGTGGCCCGTGTCGCCGAATCCATTCCCGGGACGCGCGCCATGCGATGCGGCAATAGCTTGCGAGTTTAAGCTCGTGCCAAGCAACAGAGCAATGGATGGAGGTGTTACAACAGCAAAACGCCCGGCGTTCTTTAGAAATTCTCGACGCGCCTGTTCTTCCGGCACCTGGCTGTCTGTATTTCCTTTGGAAGACTTCCCGCTCTTCATCGAAAGTACTCCTATCCTTGTGTAACAACTCCAACGCTCTAACTTGACATATGCCTTTTGTGCAGACAAGGCGCCATCAAGATACAACCAGGAAATTAAGTATTACTACATTTTTGACCCGAGATCGCCGTCAAGGAGGATGCTGGTTGCGCGGCGTCCAAAGTCGAGCGGACTCCGTCGGCCCGAGCCATCGCCATGTAGGAGTCGCCACATACCCCACACCGAATTGCCGACCAGGCGCAATGGAACGCCGAGGACGGGATGGTACAAGGGGAAGACGCGCCGCCAGTGTTGAAAGCGAACCAAGGGACGCCGCACATATTGCGCCGGTGCTCTGACGCCAAAGAAGTGACTCAAGGCTAAGAGTTGAGTATCGAACGCATTCCGCGCATTCTGATCGGGCAAGGATGTTCGGAGCTCCGCCCAATCCAGCTTATGCTGTTCCGCCAGCCGTGCCAGATCATAAAGGTGGCGAAAGTCGGTCCTTCCGCGCCAGTAGTCCGCCTCCTTGATGAGATCATGCATGATCCAGTGGAGGGCCCTCGACTGTGGGGCGGGGATTTTCACCCTAAGGCCGTGACGGCGGGCAAGCCTCGGGGGCTGGCGGTCAATCTCCCGGTACGGCCGGAGCTCCAGGAGACCGACATCTTGCGGGCGCGCCATGCCACCAGCGACCGTCACTTCGGCGTAGCCAAGCTTGGCAAGACAAGCCCGGGCAGCCCCTTCTTTTGTCGTTTCCACAGCCAAGTCGAGATCGCTCATGATTCTGTCGGGAACCCTGCCGCTCGACGAAAGGAACAAGGGAACGGCCCCTTTGAGCAGGACCGGAACGACGCTCCCCTGATTGAGGGCAGCAACGGCTTCATTCAGCTGCCTGCGCAAGCGCAAATTGCGTTCCCGGTTGCAGCCGTAAATGAACTGAAGATACTGGCCCACTTCTTCGGGGAGCCGGTCAAGCTGGCCCGTGTGCGCAAGAGTGGCGCACAAGACGGGCGTAAGCAGAGTGTGGTTGGCGAGTGCAATCACCGCCAGCCAGTCGGCCGTTACCACCAGGCGCCCGTTAAGTCCCGCGATCAGGGACTCGAACGCGTCCCTGGTAGGCTTCATCGGCACGCCGCCTTCAGCAGTTCCAACCCGTCACCCAATTTGGCATAGGTCAGGCAAAAGCCCTCTGCCGATCGGATGACTTGGCAAAGAGCGTCGAACGCAGTGCTACTTAGCTCTTTATTCCGCGCAAAGGCGCCGTTCAGCAAGCCACCCAGGATCTCGCTCGGGTCAATCACGCGCAAGGAAGGTTTGGCATCCTGCGTCCGACAGAGCAAGACCACCCAGCCCACGGGCCGGGGAACGGGAGGGACATGATCCCTAGGCACAAGAAAACGCACACGCCTGCGATCGGGGCGCCGGTAAACCCGAGACCTGCCGAGTTCGGGGAAATATTGTCCGACAATGGACCATGATCCCGATTTGACTGAAGGCGCAAAAGCAAGGCCGATACCCTGTCCGGCCGAGTCGAGAAGTGTCACATCGTCTGCCGCGAAGCCAAACCCCGCGTGGACCAGCGCCAATGTCAGGGTCGTCTTGCCCGAGCCAGGGTTACCACAAAGGAGGAGCGTGCGGCCGTTCTTGAACAGCGCCGCCGCATGCAGGGCGAGTTCATATTCACTGTGCCCAAGCACTTCGGCCAGCAGTTGCCCTTTGATCATAATGGGTATCTCGTCTCGACCACAGGAATCAGTCCAGTGGCCATCCCGGAACAGGTGGATCCGCTGCCCACGCTCAACCAGATGGAACAGGACGTCGACGGCCCTGTTTCGAACTTCGAGATGCTGAAATACGGTCGCGGCCGGAAAGGCGACGGCAGCCGGATACAGTATGCGCACACACACGCCTGGAACAGCAACGACCTGGCAGATATGTTGATGAGCTGCGGTTGGGCACGGCGGTGGAGCAGGCTGGATTAGGCCGAGCCGTTCCCAGTCTTGAAGGGCAGCCTCGACATAGCCATAGGCCTCTTGCCTATCAACGCCACGGGCTGCCATCTCGCCCAAGATAGCCTGGACCGGCACGCCTTCTTCAAGCGAGCGCCAGATATCCGCCGCAGTGTCATTGAGCGCAAAGACTACCCCCTGCGTTGAACTGAGCAGGATGTTTTGCCCTTTGATGCATGCAAGCCGACCTTGGGGAACTAACCTCGCCGTAGCGTACTCTACAAGGGGAGGCCCCGCAGTTCGGTCAGTGGTTCGGGTTTGTTGCGGGCTCACAGAAGCCGTCATCCTCGTTTGTCTGGGCGTGGAGATCGTTCGATTCGAGTGGAACTCACGACCAGAGAGACACGATCTTGATGGCATTCCCCCTCCGCTCCCAAAGCGGTAACTTGCCAACGCCGTTGCCGTGCGGGCACTTTTGCTTGAAGTCGCAGGTTATGCATTGAGCGGTCGCTGTTTTTCGCCCTGATCATCGCTTGCATTCAGTTGTTCTGTAACAGCGCCTTTTGTAGTAGAGCCGCACCTCTCATGGTGTCGAGCCTCACCCAAAGTCGTATTCAATTATACCGAAGAAGAGGTTCGCTTTTTCCGAGTGGGGTGTCGCTTGGCAGTTAATCGATGGGTCGTCGGCCAGCCGCCACTCCTTGCAAATCAATCACTTGCCACATAAATCGGCAAAGTTGGGCTAGACGGCGTTTCGCCCCGTCCAGATGCGGGGGATGGTCAGAAGCAGGATCTTTACGTCGAGCCAGACCGACCAGTTGTTGACGTACCACATATCGTGTTCGACACGCTTGATCATCATGTAAACATCAGGCGTCGCGCCGCGCCAGCCATTTATTTGTGCCCAGCCGGTGACCCCCGGCTTCACCTTGTGCCGAGCCGGATAAAGAGAGATGATCTGGCTGTATTCGCTGTCATGCGCGAGCGCGTGCGGCCGTGGGCCTACCAACGACATGTCGCCCTTCAGCACGTTCCATAGCTGTGGAATCTCGTCGATACTAAACCTTCTCAATATGCGCCCAACGCGGGTGACGCGGGGATCGCCCCTGCAGGCTTGATGGACAATGGGCCCGTCCTCCAGGATCGTCATCGTTCGGAACTTATAGATCTTGAACGTGCGGCCATTGAACCCGGCCCGACGCTGACAGAAGAGCACCGGCGCCCTGGATTCGAGCGCAATCAGCGCCGCAACAACGGCCAAAGGGGGCAGAAGAAATGGGAGGGCGACAGTGGTCAGCACAAGATCGAAGAGCCGCTTCATCAGGAGCTGAGGCGCCGTCAGGGGCGCGCTTTGCAATTCTATCGCCCTCGTCCCCCCCAGGTTGACGACAGGTCGCTTCAAGAGTGCGCTAACGACGTGGTCCGGTAGGAGCCTTACGGGTACCGCGACCACGCAAAGGTGGGCCGTGATTTTCTCAATCAGGGATATGTCAGCCCAACTGACAGCAAGGACTATCTCGTCGACCGAACGCCGACGCACATGTTCAATGAGCTTATCCATACACTCAAGGAGCGAGCTCTCGCTGGATGCAGCAGGCAATGTAATCGTTTGGCAGACCTGGCATCCGGAAGCCTCGATTGCCTGGACAACGCCGCTTGGCACGCGCACGTCCGATTGCGTTACGATCACTACTTGCGGTTTGGCAAGCATGTCCGACCTGGTCAGCGAGGCAAACAGTCGTCCGGCGCCAAGGCGCACGAAGATGATGCCGCCAAGTCCCGTCACGAAGAACAGCATGAGGGCTTGGCGCGAAAACATGTCTCCCACCTTGAGTGCAAGCGCCACAACCGACAGGCAAAGAAAGACCGCCGTCCAGATCAGCGCGACCTCCTTGATCTGAGAGGCCAGCGACCGCAGCTCGGAACTCAGATACAGGCCGCGCGCATATGCGGAAGTCGAAAAAAGGGCGGCTACAACAACACCGAGCCCGAAGTTCCGGCCGTACTCGCCGAAATGTCCGAAACTCACAAGATCATATACCATTCCCGAGCCGATGCTGAGCAGCACGACGGACATTGCCTCGAGAAGCGGAGACGACTGCAGAAGAACATTGACCTTGAGGGGCGCGTTCCACCGCGGTGCGTTTGACGTGGCGCCCGCACGGGGGCCTTCATGAAGAAGTGCCATGACGTTCACCTGCGTTCGAAGCCGCATTCATCGACCAACATCGGACGACCCCCCTCCTCTGCTGAAAACCACCGGAGTGCCCAGCGTGACGTGGCACCCCTCGCCTGCGATCATTGCCCCTTCACGCGAAGTTCGATTGCGGTGGCTGCGGTAGCACGGGGAATGGCCAGAGAATGGCAGCGACACTGCGCGAATCCAATTCGGCATAAGCTCTAACCCCAAAGGGTAGAGCCGGCGGACACACCGACCTTCCTTGCCCGCTTCCGGCGCCTGTTAGTCTTTCGAGTACCTCGAAATGATATGCTCTCGCGCGCAGGCCTGGAGCGGCGGACGCTCCGACGGAAGCGACCGGTTCGAAACTGCCGCTCTTTCTCTTTTTTTGGGCACCGCTGAGCGCCGAACCCGAAACCGGGTCTCATTTTAGGGCCTGATCGTCTAGGCGAGCGCCATAGCATCGGCGGCGATCCGTCGCAGCTGGAGCTTGCGAACGTGGAGGCGTGGGAGCGGCTGCATGCCGATCGTGGCTAGGATGTGATCCCAACGGTAGACCCAATCGTGCATCTCCAGGCAACGGACCGTACTTGTCCGGCGCAACAATTCCGTACGGCAGGGGTTTGCGTCGAGTTCGCCAATTACGTCTGCGATATGGCTCGAGTCTGGTGATACCTCGATCACTGCGTCTGGCCAGTCGAAGTGCGCGCCGAATTCGGCGCATTGCGGCGCGGTCCCAAGCATGACGGCGCCCCCCGCGGCCCCTTCGAAAAGACGGGCAGGCAGCACCTGCTCGCCGGCAACCGTGACGGCCTTCGAGTTTGCAAGCGTCGCTGGACTGAAAGCCATGAAATAGCGCGTGCGCCTGATGATATTGGCGAGCAGCAAACGATGCTCATGCCACGCCTTCACCCGGGAATCTGTGCTTGCGAGCGTGTCGTAGAGATAGAAGAGGTCCCGCTCTTCGGCCAGCTTCAGAAGCTGTCGGTGTATCTTCGCGGCTCGGTTCCCGATCGAGTATACGTCGATCACGCGTTTGACCGGCGATAGGTACGGCGTTGCAATGAGGCCGTCGACGGCCGTGGCAAGGAAGGAACAGGGCGTGCGGGTGTATTGAGGCAGGCGAGGTATGCACGCGCTGTGCAACAGGAACACGTGGTCGAACTGGTCCAGGAGCTTCAGATATCGGCGGTCCTCTTCGAGAGTGCTCGACCAGAGCTCGAACAGATACGCGACAGCAACCTTGCATCGGCGGCGCCAGTCGTGGATCCGAGACAATTCTACAAGGCTTTGCGGACTCCAGGCGACGAAGAAGAAAAGGTCATAATCTTGCGTGAGCCGAACATGCTCAATGCTTGGCGCATTCATTAACCCCAGCCCTTTGCGAAACGCGTTTGTCAGTCTGTTGAAGTCACGCTGGACGTTGTGAGGGTCGTGCTTTGGCAAAATGGCGTGAAAGCGTCTCGTTAGGTAGTTGTCGATGCCAGGGGCGATCAGATCGGCATCCTCGCATTCGGCAACGATGCGGCAAAACTCATACGCCGACGCAAAGTGAGCCCGGTCCTTCGCATTGAATTCAGAGGCAACCAGTGTACGTCTCTTCAAGGAATTCTCCCGGCACTTGTCATTCGACTTTCAACTATTCGGCCGCCGCAGGTTGGCCCGGCGCATAGTGCTCCAGTGCCGGGAGGGGTTGCCGACCCAGGATCATGTCTGCTGCCTTTTCCGCGATCATAAAGACAGCGGCCGAAGTGTTGGCCGAGGGAACGGAGGGCATAATGGAAGCATCAACGACCCGCAGGCCCTCGAGGCCGTGGACCCGCAACTGGTCGTCCACGACAGATTCAACACTAGCGGATGGGCCCATCCGGCACGATCCGCACAAATGATAGGCTGTCAGCCCGGTTTCGCGGGCAAACTGCAGCCGGTCGGCGTCGTCCGTTGTTTTCGGGCCGGGAAGCTCTTCCGTGCAGTTGTAGCGCCTGAGCTCGGGGGCCCGAAACAGCTGCTGCACAGTCTTCATGCCGTTGATGACGACCTGTCGGTCCTGATCATCGGCGAGATAGTTGGGCTGGATCAGCGGCGCTTGTGACGGATCTGCCGAGACCGCCCGAACATGTCCGACGCTCTTCGGTCGCAACTGATAATAGCCAAGCTTGATGACCGGCAACCGCCGCGCGCCGCCGTGATCGGTATAATTGCCCAGGGCAAGGTCAAGCTGGATATCGGGGGTGGAGTGAAGATCCCGCGAGTTGACGAACCCGTAGACGAGCGACGGGCTGACGGCGAGAAAGTTCGGGCGGCCCAGCATCCATTTCGCTGCCTCGCGCAGGAGGGCGAAGCCGTGTCCGCTGACCGTTTCGATGCCCTCCACCCGGGCGATCAGGTGGACTATGTAGTGGTCCTGAACATTTGCACCGACACCGGGGGATTCGTGCACAACCGGAATTCCAAGGCCGGAGAGCATTCTCGCAGCACCCACGCCTGACAGCTGCAGCAGCTTTGGTGAGTTCGCCGCGCCAGCGGAGAGGATCACCTCTCGACGGGCCTTCACACAGCTGGTGGGATGACCCGGCCCCCCTCGTCCATATCGAACGCCGATGGCACGCTTTCCCTCGAACAGGACGGCCGTGGCCTGCGCGTTCGTGCGGACGTCCAAGTTCTTCTTTCTGGCGATCGGCCGTAGGAAAGCCCGCGCTGCGCTCACGCGCCATCCGTTATCGATATAGCGCTGATAGTAGCCCACACCGGCCTGGCTTGCCGCATTGTAGTCGGGATTACGCGGGATGCCGGCATTGAGCGCGGCCTCGATGAATGCATCACATAGTGGATGTCGCCAATCGCAATCTGTAACTGGAAGCAGTCCGTCCGTCCCGCGGTAGAAGGGATCGCATGCCCCAAGCCTCCGCTCGGTTCTCTTGAAATAGGACAGCACGTCGGCGTAGCCCCAGCCTCGATTGCCCTGGTGGGCCCACTCGTCGAAGTCTGCAGCCGCGCCGCGGTTGTAGTTCATCCCGTTAATTGCGGTCGAACCGCCTAGTGTCTTGCCCTGCGACATCGGAATAGAACGGTTGGCCGTCCCCGGACTAGGCTCCGTGTCGAACTGCCAGGCATATTTCGGATTCGAGGATGTCTTGTAGAGTCCCGCCGGAATGTGCAGAAGGATGCTGCTGTCGGCCGGGCCCGCCTCGAGCAGGCAGACCATATTGGTCCCATCAGCCGCCAGACGATTGGCCAAGACGCAGCCTGCCGCCCCGGCTCCGACGATCACATAGTCAAAGACGTCCGCTTCAACCGACATCGCCTCGCGCTCCGCTTATTACCAGCTTCAGAGAATGGCAGGGAATCCGGCCGATGGCACTTTGCCCATCGGAGTTAAGCCTTATGAAGGGCTTTCGCGGCGGCCAGAATGGAGAGATGGTGTGCGAAGTGCTGTGCGTGCATAAGCCTGCCGCCGATGTGCATTCTTCGCGAACCTGCGCCGCTGGCGCACAGGGGAAAAATGGGGATGCCTGACGACAACCTGACCGAAGAAGCCGCCTTGCCGAGAGGTAGGGTTTATCTGCATCGCGTTGGCCACCTCGACGTCTCCGCACAAGCCGAATCGACGTTTGGCACCCGAACTGGGCGGGCTGATAAATTTCATGTTGCGCGGCCGGCAGTCTCTTGAACCCCGGCGCCTTAATCGGCGCCGTCTCCTTGCCGGGCTGCTAGCGCTGCCTGCCTCGGGTGCCGTCGGTGCAGCGGTGCCTCTGGCCCAGGGGCGATCGGGCGATAAATGGTTCGGGGGTGCCGTCTCCCTTGCGCGTCCAAGTGGACCCGTGCTCACGCGCGCGGATGGGCAGATCATTGAAAACCTTGACATTTACGCCCCCTATGGCAACGGGATCACGGCACTCCATCAGGGCGTCATCGTACGCAGCTGCCGCATTCGTCATGCCATGGGCAGCGGAATATACGCCCGCGGAGCCGCCGGAATACGCTTGCAGGATCTCGAGATCGATCATGTCGGCGTTCCCCCGGGGACCGAACCAAGCCAGAACCGCAACAACATAGAGCTGGAAAGCTGCCCCGATGCGATCATCATCCGTGTCAAGGCGTCCCGCGGCTCCTCCAATATCTATGTCTTCGACTGTCCAGGCACCCAGATGAGCTTCCTCGAACTCCACGACGCGCGCGGGCCGTTCCCCCGTGGACAGAATGTGCAGTTCGACCGCTCTCCGGATACGAGCCTGGAAGAATTCTCGGCCGAGAACGGTCCCACCTCCTGGACCGAGGACAACATTTCCGCCTTTCACTCGGATCGCTGTACAATTCGACGTGGACTCGTCTTCTACAACAACAGTCCCACGGGCGCTGGCGTCATGCTGGAGGGAAGCTTCAATTGCCGGGTCGATGACGTCGATGCCGTTCAACAGGGCAACGGCGCCTTCTCGGCCGTTCCGCAGGGCAAGGTCGGCAGTGGCGGTTGTTCGTTCAACCGCTGCCGGAGCCGGGACACCTACAATGAGCCACGGGACGGCAGGGACGCCCCGACATCCAACGGCCTGTCGTTCCATACCCGGATATCAGAAGGCGCTGAAAAGCACAGTGTTAGGGACTGCTGCGTCTACGCGCTCGCCAGTCCCCGCAACCTCATCTGGCAAAGGGCGGCCGTGCATGCCGGTTGGTCCATCGAGCGCAAGCCATTTGATCCCAGACCGCCATTGCGGCTTGCCTTCAACTGGCAGTGAGCAGAGATCCGATGTGGCCCTATCGACGACGACGCCAAAAGAGAAGCAGGTCTGACAGCATTGACCGCGACGGCGACATCCCAAGCGTCCAGAGAGGCGCTGATGCAAGAATCATGCGTCCCGTCGTCGTGCTCGTATCGATAGGTGTGTCGACGATGCGAAGACCGACATGCTTGCTGCCAAGCCTTTCGATGAGCGCCAGCACTTCGCGGGTTGTGCGCGCAACACGGTACGGCTTCGTGACCGCAATCACGTCTCCTTTCCTGACACATGCGATCGCCCTCTCGAGCTCCGGCGTCGAACCGAATATGCCAGTCTTCTCGCAGAAGAACTTCTCGGCTCCCAAGCGGGCAAGATAAAGCTTTTGCGCCTCCAGCCTGGCAGCGGGTTCGAAGGTGTTGATACGACAGTAGCCGATGATCATCGCAATCCCCAATCGTAAGAAGCTTTCAGCGAGGGTCCAAGGTGCCCGAGGAAGCCGCTGACGATCTGCGAGCCTGAATGCCGCTGCGGCTCGGCAGTCCCTTTGTCATCTCCCATGTCCGCAGAGATCCGCGAGCTCGAGATATTGCTTTGCGACTCCCTGTGCATCGAACCGTCCCACCCACTGGCCGGCACCTGCCGACAAACGCGACCAAAGGTCATCATCGTCCAGCACAGCCTTCAGCGCTGCGGCCATCGCCTCGGCCTGTGGTTCGACCACTGCCCCATTCACGCCATCCGCGAGCAGATCCCGGCTGAGCCTTGAAGACCCGACGATGGGCGTGCCGGTGGCGATCGCCTCCATCACCGTTGCCGAGGCGACAGGGACCGTATAGCGCGTGGGGAAAGCGGCGACGCGAACGCGGCTGTGTAGTTCGCGAACGCGTGCTCCCTCTGCCATCCCGAGAAGGACCACGTGCCCCCGTATCGCTTCAGGAAGAGCGTCGACCGCCTTCGTCACCGGTCGTGTGATGTCACCCGTCAGGTAGAGCCGTACGGAAGGGTCGTTGAGGGCGCCGAATGCCCGGATCGTCGCCTCTGGCACCTTGTAGGGCGACGTGCCGGCATGGAGGATTGCCCGCTCGCGCTCTGCCAGCCCACGAGACGCATATGACTGGCGATCGATGCATTTGGGAATTTTCAGGATTTGGTCGCTTGGCAGCCCAAGATCTCGCACCAGTTCCTCCTGAAGCTCGGTCGTGGAGGCGACGACGTAGTGGCAGCGCCGCATGCTCGCGCGTCGAATGGCTCGCCATACTGCCGCAAGCGGCCCTTTCCGCCTCTCGAGATCGTGAACGACCTGGACGATCGTGCCACGCAGCGGTAGCGGCACCGTCTCGCTGTGGATGACAAGGTCCGGCCGGAACCGATTGATGATACCGATCGCCCGCAGCCATGCCGCGACTGAGGCCGGTCCGGTCAACCGCGTGCGGCTCAATCCGATTATCGGCAACTTGAGGCGAGGCGAAAGAAGTCGCTGGAATTTCGCGCTTTCGAAGGTGCCGACCACGATCTGCACCTGGTGCCCCAGTTCGAGCAACGCCTGGGCAAGTGCCACAATGAAGATGCTCACACCATCAGGTGAATCCAAAGGTTCGCGCCGGGTCAAGACAATGCGCATTCGATCGAACCGTGACAACAGGTGCCTGCGGGCGGCCGCAGCCTCCAGTGGCACCGTGTTTCAGCAATGGAAGCAAAAGAGGACCTCGCCGAAGTATGCGAGGCGGCAGGATCGATCCTCGAGCAAATGGGGAGTACCCCGGCCCGCACTGCGCTTGTTGACGCGTGAAGCTTGGTCTGCCCTATGGGCCGCCCTGGTCGGTTCCTGCCAGCCCATGTTCCGGCCCACCTCACGACACTGCCACTAAGGCCCGGATCGGGCGCCTGACCAGGGGTTCATAGATGGCCATCAGCCGATTGAAGTTTGCTTCGGGCGTGTACCGCTCCTGATAGGCGGCATAGGCCCTGCCTGCCACTTCCTGCAAGGCAGATCGGTTTGAAAGCGCCCAGCGCACCTGATCGGCCAACGCGCCGGCATTGCCGACAGGAACGACAAGGCCGGTGACGTCTGGCTCAACGACCCCCTTGATCCACGGCAAATCCGTGCAGATGACCGGCAGCCGGCTTGCGAAGGCCTCGATGACGGTCATGGGAAACAATTCATAGCCTTTCGACGGAAAGAGCAGGAATGCTGCAGCCTGCATCTCCTTCAGCACCGTGTCGCGCGACTGACGCCCGAGATATTCCACGCGCTCGCCCGCAGACTGCTCGACGAGCGGAGCCAACGGCCCGTCGCCGATGATCCGCAGCGGATAGTCGATCTCCTTCCACGCCTCGAGCAGCGTGGCCACTCCCTTGTGGTGCTCATCCAGTCGTCCGACGAACAGCCCTCCATTGCGACGAAGGTCACCGAAGATCGGCGGCCTGGCAACCGCATTCGGCTTGACGACGATGCGTTCGGCCGGCAGGCCGCCTTCCACAAGCTTGTGCCTGGCCCAGTCGGTAAGGGCAATGAAGCGGTCGACCTTGCGGGACCAGGTGCCGGCCCGCTTGTGAAACTCGACCATTGCGGCGACGGCGAGCGTGCCCGCCAGGGAATTCCTGTAGACCTTCTTCGGAACAGTCCACCAGCAGGCGTGGCGGAGACTTCGCTCCCGAAGCCTCTCATCGGGATAAAGCAAGGCGCTGGGACAGAGAATCCTGAAATTGTGCAAGGTCATCACTGATGGCACGCCGGCCTCGCGGCACGCATCCAGGATGGAGGGGCTCAGGAGAGGAAAGAAATTGTGGATATGGACGACATCCGGTGAAAATTCCGCCAATTTTCGGGACAGGGTCCGCCGTGAATGAGGGTTGTAGATGACCCCCACGGCGCTAGAAATCTTCCGCGCGACCGACACGATATCCTCATTCGTGGCGGAGAACAGCTCGACGTCGACCCCATTCTGCTGGAGGCACGCGAGCTCCTCCCGAACCACGCTGTCCTCTCCGGCCCTTATCTGGTAGAAATTATGAACCATTAAGACGCGCATCGCAGTCCGCCACGTCCGAATCTCAATTCGGCATCCCGGACGCCCGTGGCGACGACGCGACGGCTCCGGAAAAGTCGACCTTTGGCAAAACGACCTCCACAACGTCGCCGGGCGCAAGCCCGAGATCTTCGCTGCCGGGGAGCGTCTCGGCGCCCTGCTCTCGCTTTCTATGCACTGTTATCTCGGGCCGACCCGCGGCTATCAGCAAGGTGGATTGCGCTTGACCTGTAAGTGCCAGCTTCTGCGCGGTACCCTCAAGACGCGCCGAGATCTGGGCCAGATTCATATAGGCATCCTGTAGCTCTCCCAAGGCCGCGATTCGTCGTTCACTGTCGATCTTGTTCATCTGTCTGACATATTCGCCGCGCTGGCGCTCGATGTTCGATGCCTGGACGATCGTATCGAGCAGCTGGGTTGATGACATAAGCGCCGCTCGACGGGCTTCAGATAGGCGCGTGGTCGCCGCCAGGCCCTTCTGAAACAGCGTCCTGACTCTCTCGTAATCGTCGGTGTCGGCCTGGCTCCCCTCTTCGTCCTTCTTCTTCTTTTCAGACAGGAGCCCCAGTTGCAGGTTAGCCTCCTCGACAGCACGTCGCAGAAGCTCCTTGTCCTTTTCACTGTCTGACAGACGAGCTTCGATATGCGCTGTTGCCGTTTGCTTCAATCGTTCGGCGAGCGCCTCAGGCACCGGTGCGTTCTCGACATGTTCGACTTCTTCGCCGAGTTCGGTGCGAAGGCGCCAAATGCGAACCTGTTCCATTGCGAATTGCGCCCATAGGGCTTTGTACTCGGAACGGAAATCGGCCGCTTCCATGAGCGGATTGGCGATGCGAACCTGGGCAGCGCTGTAGCCACCCGCAACCGCCACAGACTGTCGAACGCTCATACCCGGCCGGAAGATGTACTCTCCCGGCCTGGCCACATCACCATAAACATAGATGGGCCGGTATTCGGCAAGCGAAACGAAGACCTGGTCCGTCTGGATCAGCTGCGTTATTTCACGGCCGTCCTCGGTCCCCCGCCGATAGGGCTTGCTGGCGAGACTGCCGGCGATTATTTCCTGCGCTTGTTGAACGGAAAGGCCGCTGATTTGAACCGCTCCAACCAGCGCCAAGTTCACCTCGCCGTCCACTCCGATCAGCAATCGCTGCCTGAAATCCGGAATACCAGGGACCGATACTTCCAGCGTATCTCCGGGCTTTAGCTTGTAGTCGGCAAGTGCCGCTGTCGGAATCAGAGCGATGGCGCCAGCAAACGAAGCGAGGCGGGTCGAAGCCATGGTCATCGACAGCGCCGACAACAAGGATCTCAACAGCTTCATGGGTCCCCCAACGGGTTGCCCCCGTATCTCTACGGGCGGCTTATTACGGGTTTCTCCGGCGCGGGCGAACCTGCGCAGTGGATGGCCCTATGCTACCAGAAGAGGCATAGCCGAGGCCGAGGCAAAATGGCTGGCTCGCTGGCTCTTTCGAGGCACTCCTGATGGACCGGCACGGCGCCGCCGCATGAGCGGGCACATCAGTGGACGGCTCCCCTGCTCCTGCCGCGCCAAAATCGTACAACGCGATCCCTTCTACCGAGACCGATAGCCTGCCCTATGTCGGGAGGGCCGCATCCATGTTCGTTCCGATGTATGAACAAGCGTAATGCTGCGTTCGATCCGGTTCAACTGGAGGAAGTTCCACAGCCAAGGCCGGAACGCTGGCGCGAAGCGCAATCAAATAGCCGTATGAGAAAGCAATTCCCACAATCTGTAGAGGGCTCTCCAGGGCCGGATTGACGAACATGGCGAGGAAAATCGTGATGAAGACCGTGGACGCATGATTGCGAACACCGCGTGGCAGTCGATTTGGCGGGAAGGCCACCAAAATGGCAGACACGATCAAAATGAAACCAATGACCCCCGTCCGCAATATGGCTTGAAAGAACGAATTGTGAATTCCTGTCGAGAGTACCTCAAGCATTCTGGCATGCGTAATATTATGGGTGTCGGGAAGAAAGGTAATATCCTCGAATCCGGGAAACTCGTATCGCCATCGGACAGATTCCCTCCCAAATCCGATGCCAAACCCGTATGTATCCGCAACGGATACGAGTGCGTCCGAAATGAACGCGAGTCGGATCCCGGAGTTCGGGTCCAGAGCAAAGGTTTGAGGTATGAAGTTGAGCCCGACGGCATAAGCCGAAGTCAGTGCGGTCGCCAAAGCTGCGGCCATCAACCGGCCGGGCACGCCAATCAGAATGACGATCGTCGTGACCGCAAGCACCTTGAACTGAGCCAAGGGGCTGGCGAGGGCTATTCCCAAAAGGAGCAAAATGCCGCCGTATCGGCGCCAGTCGTTCGTCAGAAAGATACCGCCTGCAATGAAAAACACGGCAATGACCATGTTGTTGATCAGCGCACCATAAAGAATCACTATCGCGGCTTGCCCAGATGCGCGCGGATATTGCACGTCCTGCTGAAACATCACCGCCGGCGCGACAACGAGAGACAGGAACAGGAAAACGGGTGCACCAAAAAAGGCATTGCCGCTCATCAGCCTGCGGCGGAAATAAGCCTTGGACGCCCATGCGACGGCGAAGAATCCAACAATCGGGACGATTTGCCTTGTGACTGCTTCTTGAAGGAAGTGAACCTGCCAGGAATCCGGCATCAGCCTGTATCTGGACAGCAGGGCAATGAAGAGGCAGAAGGCGGTGTAGACCGCGAGCAGACGAGGCGGCACCGTCTGCCGCAGCAAGGCATAGGCCAGACAGACACCGACCGGGACCACTATGAAGAAAAGGCCAAGCAGGCGCAGGGATATTGCGAGGGCGCAGGCCAGCCAAATGCCCGAGAGAAAGAGGGTGTAGTCGAGCACGTCAGGGGAATGGCTGGAAACGAGGTCGACCGGCTTTGAACCCTTCCTGCGTGACAATGTCGCTGGCGAGGTCATGGCCTGTATTCCCGGTTAGGACTGAAAGCCGCACGGTTCATCCTGGTCAAAATTACTGCCGAGAGTTTCTCTGCAGGGATGATGCGCAGGATTCCCTTGAGGTGATCCGCGAAAGTGCGGCGTGCCTGCAACACCAAAAGGACCTCGTTGATGACGCCCATGGCAGCTTCCAGATCAGCGATGCGATCGGTGCTGTGAAAATCAACCACTATACAACTGTATTCTTGCTGCAGATGCTGGAGTGCAGCGGAGATGGAGAGCGAGGCATTCAACTCGGAGATTGACCCGGTGGGCCTGAGAACCAGAACTTCCAGCCCTCCCTGATGCGCGGGAATGATGGCAAACGCCCTTGCGAGCTTGCGACCTGGCTCCGCGTTCACCATTGGCTGGTTCATCGATGGCTTTTGCCAATTGGCATCAATGAGCAGTGTCTTTTGCCCGGTCGCCGCAATGAGCCTTGCGAGATGAACCGCCACCGTGGAGCTTCCGGACTTGGCGAGGGGTGAAGCAACGCCGATTACAAATCCGCCTTGGCGGCCCTGAACTCCGCGCATACGGCTGGCAATTTTGCTCAGCGAGCTGTGAAGCTCGGGAGCGTCCTTTGAGTAGACGGGCTGCAAAGACTGCTCGCATGGCCCCACAACATTCCACCTGCGGCGGGGAATTCTGCGTATCCCTACAATCCGATCAAGGCCGGTCGACCTGTGCACATCCTCGACCGTTATCAGGCGGTGGTTCATTGCTTGCCTGATCAATGCGTGACCAACGCCGGCAACCCCACCGGCCATAACGGAGAGGGCTACCATCAGGACGGGTGGCGGCCAACTGCGTTGGCGAGGCGGTTCGGCCGCGGTGATGACCCTTGCGCTCGGGATCAGCGACGAGGCGCTAAAATCGGAGAGGGTCCGCTGCAGAAGGGCATTGTAAAGCGAGCGATAAACCTCGGCCGCGCTCTGCTGCTCGCGGAAAAGGACTCTTGCCCTCTCCGCAGATTCAGGGTCCGATTGGAGTTCCTTCAGTGATTCGGTCACAAAAGCCTTTTCCCGAAGTTCCGCCAGCCGCTTGTGCAGATCAGATGCTTCTTCCGCGCCAGCCGCCTGCCTGCGCTCGCGCTGATTTCCGATGTAACCGTCGGCGATCGCGTTCGCGAGCATGGCGGAGAACTGAGGATCGGAAGAGGTGACCCCGATCTCGACGGCGCTGGAGGAACCCATCTGAAGAACGGAAAACGCGCGCCTCACAAGGACCATCGCCTCATCCCGAATATTTGGCTCCGCCGTCGGCAGTTCGGTGCCGAAGTGAGACGCCAATTGGCCCTGCACATAGCTGGATATCCGGGTGCGCAAGCTGTCGTCCGTCACAAACTCTTCGTCTTCCGCTAAGCCAGTGTGGTCAACAACACGTCCGACGACTTCGTCCGACTGAATGACCTGTATCTGGCTCTCTACATAGACCCTCTCATCCGCCTGAGCTTCGCCCGGTTGCGGAGCGGGCGGAGATGAAAGGAGGATCGTCGCATAAGCGCTGTAATATCCAGGCGAAAGGACTGTATATGCGCCGCCGACACCAAGGCTTACAACCATCCAGAGGAGGCAAAGGCGCCAACTGCTTCGAATAAATCTCAAGATGTCTTTCACGGTCAGCTCGTCGCGATCCTTGGGAGGTATCTGCTGGTGAGGCGACCCGGACGGCTGAACGACGAAGTGATCGGTGGCGAACATACAGACTCTCCTACGACTGGAAACGATCGGCCTCGTGCTCCAACGGCGCGGATTGGGACGCCGGGGGATGTGCTCGCACCCGGCCTGCGTCGCAAGCCGCCGCCGTGCGAAGGACTGCCGCTCCGCCAATGAGGAAGAAGCCGGCTGAAACCACCAGCACGACGACTTCCTTCGCCACCATCGCGTAAACAATGGCTTGCTCCGCCATGACGAAAGACAAAGAATATGCGGCCACCAGGAATACTAGCAGACCGGCTGCATTAAGGGCCGCCCATTCGTTTTCATATCCGTAACTAAACATAAATACATTTGATGTGAATGTATTTATATTCATAAGAAATGGTATGATTGCCATCGCACGCACTATAGGTGTCGCTCCTGAAAATTTATCTCCAAACAGAATCAAAATTATGTATGGAGCAATAAAGAACATTCCAATACTCATCGCCGCCCCGCCCGCTACGGTGAATAGTGATCTTCTTATCAATCGAACCCCGGCAGCCGGATCGACATGAGCGTAGTATGAAACCCTCGGTAAGAAAGTATCCATAAGCAACTTGAAAAATACTCTCGAGGCTAACAGAAACTTTTCGGCGACAGAATATTGCCCGGCTGCGACATAGCCTGCGAAATGCTGGACAAGGGCAACAGGGAGGGTGACGAGGGCAGTCTCCACGGCTATGAAAAGGCATCCCCTCCAGCCATTGCGCAGCTGCATTCCAATCGTCGAAAGCGTGACGGACCTGAAGCCGCCGAACCCAATGGGAAGGATGAAAGGTAAGCAGATGACGCCACTGACGACGGGAACTGCGCTCTGGATGGCAACGGCGAGTGCGACCTGGTCAGGTGATGCGACCATGGCGACGAAACAGACGAGCGCCAGAACGCGAGCAACAACCACGGCGACGGCCGCCTGCCAGGCGCGTTCAAGGCCGACGAAGAGCCATGCCGGAAAAATAATGCCGCCGGCGGCCGAGAGCATCGCGCACAGGAATGTCGGCCTACTGAGCGCCAGCACGTCGCCGGCCAGCACAAGGCCCACCAGGCATACGGCAATGAACAGCACTGCCTTGGTGGCCATGACCTGAGCAACCAGGGACGCGATCGCCGCCGGCTCGTATCGGAGGGAAGCTACCCTGCGCTGCGCCGTCCAATGAAATCCATAGGCCACAACGACGGCAGCGAGTTGTCCGATGGCGAGCGCATACGCGTAGCGCCCGAAACTCATGGGTCCGAGGACACGCCCGGCATAGGGCAAGATGATCAGCGGCTGCAGGACGTCGGTGACATGCAGGACAGCCAGACTGGCGGCCTGTTTGCTCAGGGTCATGGTAGCCTCCAGTCAGGTGCCTGTCGAGGCAATGCAAACCACCCAGTCCAGATATGGCAGCGCCGCCTCCCAGAAGCAGCGCCAAAGAACAGCCGGCCGTGAAGAAGTTGGCGCAGATCGGCAATACGGCGGTCCAAGTGTGTTCACTGGTTCCGCCTCCCTCTAACCGTCACGAAGTCTGCGCCTGGGAAGCAGCGTTGCCTGCAACAAAGCCAGGATGAACAGGCTGTTCGTCACGAGATACCTGCTCGCCAGCCGGCGGGGATCCTGGAAGAGCCGGTGCAGCCATTCCAGCCCGCTCTTCTGCATCCATTGCGGCGCCCGTTTGACGTCTCCGGCGTGGAAATCGAAAGCTGCTCCTACCCCTAACATGACCGCATTGATCCGGCCGCGATGCGCCTGCATCCAGCTTTCCTGCTTGGGACATCCGAGCCCCACCCACATGATCCTCGCACCGGACTGATTGATCATTCCGACCACTGCCTCATCCTCCTCGGCCGACAGAGGGCGGGGCGGAGGTGAGTAAGAGCCCACGATGTTTATGCCGGCAAACTCGGTTCGAATGCACTGTTCGAGACGCTGGAGAGTGCCCGGGCTGCCGCCGTACAGGAACATTGCCGAGCCCAGTTCCGATGCCCTCCGGCAACAAATCCACATCAGGTCCGGTCCGGCGATGCGCGGCTGATCCGCGTGTCCCTGCCGTCTCAGCATCCAGGCCACCGGCGCTCCATCGGGCGCGACAAGATCGGCGCTATCCATCGCTTCGGCATGGGCGCGATTGCGGCGGGCGGTGACGACACTGTGGGCATTGCACAGGAAAACCGTTCGGCTCTCCCGCCGCAGGGCCCAGTCGAAGACGCAGTTGACTGCCTGCGCCAAGCCCAGCGCGTGCACGGGTACCCCAAGCACTTGCTCGCGCACCACTCCCTGATCGATCGCGAGCTCTGTCATGCCACCCTCGATTGCTGCAATGGTGAGCCATCATCACAGCGTGCGGGCACTTCGAGTGCAAATGCTATTCCGAACGGGAAGCTGGCGGGCGGCGCTCATCGGAGGTACTTAAAAGGAATATCCGAATATCCTGTCCGAACCGGTGTGGTGCACCCCGATTCTGAGACACGAAAAGGGTAACAGTTCTCCATTCGTTAAGGAGAGCTGATGAGGAGAGAAGAACCCGGGGCGGCGGTTCAGTGGCGAATTCAAGAGAGCGGCGGTGTAACGCATGGCTGCGGGCGCCAATATGAGCAAGTTGGCGCGGGAGCTCGGCATCTCTGGCAAGGGTCTCTATCGCTGGCAGAAGCAGTTTCGTGCAGGCGGGCCAGCAGCTCTGCGCGGTCGCGTGGGTCCGCCGCGAGCGGTACGCCGGCTAGGTGAGGCGGACGACCCGGGCGGTGCAGCGCCGGCATTGCCGTCGGAAGCGCTTGACGAGCTTTCGAAGGCATTGGCTCGGATGGGCAACTGGAGCATCTCGTCGGGTATCCGGTTCAAAGCGTTACCCATCTATCAACTTGTTCTCTCCGTGCTGCCGAAAGAGCGCATGGAAGGAGCGGCCCGTCGCGCCGTCGAGCAGGAGGTAAAGCCCCATCACCGCGGGTTTGCCTACGCCATTGTTGTCGGGCGACACCGTGACGATCTTGACGCCGATATGGCCATGTGCCGACGTGTCGGCTGTACGGAGAACAAGGGATATTCCTTTTAAGTACCTCCGATGAGCGCCGCCCGCCAGCTTCCCGTTCGGAATAGCAATTGAACTCGAAGTGCTCGCACGCTGTGATGATGGCTCACCATTGCAGCAATCGAGGGTGGCATGACAGAGCTCGCGATCGATCAGGGAGTGACGGCATGTCGCAAATCTTCGCGGGATGATGCCCTCTGGTTGCAGCCTAAAGAATTCACGCAGGATTATCTGGCATCGCTTTGCATCGCATTGGCGCAGATCGATACGGACGCCGTGCAGGAGGCGATACAGTTGCTGCGCGCCGTACGCGATGCGGGCGGCACAGTCTTCGTCGCCGGCAACGGCGGCAGCGCAGCGACCGCCTCCCACTGGGTCAATGACCTCGGTAAGGCCACGAAACGCTCGGGAAGGCAGCCAATCCGGGTCATAGGCCTGACAGACAACGTCTCCTGGATGACGGCACTCGGCAATGACGAAGGCTACGAGCGTATCTTTGCCGGCCAGATGGAGAACTTCGCCAAGCCGGGTGACGTGCTCATAGTGATTTCAGCCAGCGGGAACTCGCTTAATCTCGTGCGGGCAGTCGAACTCGCTCGCGAAAGGAAGGTAGCCACCATCGGCATTGTCGGTTTTGACGGCGGCACGCTTAAAGAGCTCGTCGATCAGCCAGTATGGGTGCGGTCCGAAAAAGGCACCTACGAACTCGTCGAGGACGTCCACGCCGCGATCTGTCATGCCATCACGCGATACCTCATCGCCGACCGACCGGAGCGCGGTCAATGAATATTGTCCTGCCGAGCTCGCCCTGCCTGCAAAAGGCAGATGTCGAAGGCCGCGGCTACAGCCGGCCGCGTCAGGCGGTCATCCTGGCCGGCGGGCGTGGCACGCGCATGCGGCCGATCACACTCGATCGCCCGAAACCAATGGTGCCGGTGCTCGGCCGCCCTTTTTTGGAATACCAGATCGAACAGCTGCGGCAGGAGGGGTTCGAAAGGGTTCTTCTTCTACTCGGGTATTTGCCCCATGTGGTGATGGACCATTTCGGCGACGGCAGGAGGTTCGGGCTCAGTATCGAATATGCCGTCACCCGTCCCGACGACCTCACCAGCAGCCGGGTATCCAATGCCCGTCACCTCATAGATCCGTGCTTCCTGCTGCTGTATTGCGACAATTACTGGCCGATGCGCATGGAGCGGCTGTGGCAACGCTTCTGTGCGGCCGGCAAGCCTGGAATGATTACGGTCTACAGCAACAAGGACGGCTATTCACGCGGCAGCGTGATCCTTGATGCGAACGACAATGTGACCGTCTTCGACCGGCTCCGCACCACGCCCGGGCTGCAGGGAGTCGAGATCAGCTATGCCATACTAACCGATCTCGCCCTCGAACTCCTGCCCGACGAGGACACCCTCTTCGAGGAGGCCATCTACACGCCGCTCGCGACGCAGCATCGCCTCGCCGGCTTCGTGAGCGAGCACCGCTATTACAGCGTGGGCTCGATCGAGCGCCTACCCGCGACGGAGCGCTTTATGAGCCGCGAAAAAACCATGCTCGTAGACAGGGACGGCGTACTCAACTGCAGACCGCCACGGGCTCAATATGTGTGTTCATGGGACCAGTGGGAGTGGGTTCCGGGTGCAAAGCAGGCGTTGGCCCTTCTGAACGAGGCTGGCTACCGCATAATCATCATCTCCAACCAGGCAGGGATAGCGCGCGGAGCGATGACCGCCGCTGATCTCGAGGCGCTTCACCAGCGCATGTGCGCCGAGTGCGAGGCCGTCGGCGGCAAGATCGCGGAGATCTACCACTGCCCACACGGCTGGGACGACGGCTGCGACTGCCGCAAGCCCAAACCCGGTATGCTGTATCAGGCACAGCGCGACTTTGATCTCGACCTCACACGCACACTCTTTGTCGGCGATGACGATCGTGACCGTCAAGCGGCCGAAGCCGCGGACTGCCTATATGCGCAAGTAAGCGAGCGATGCTCGCTTCTGGACCTCACCCGTCAACTCCTTTCGAAACGGAGCGAGGGCAGACATGAATGAACCAACACGCGTTCTCGTCACCGGACACAATGGATATCTCGGTTCTGTCATGGTGCCCGTGTTGCAGGCGGCGGGCTATGAGGTGGTCGGGCTGGATATGGGATATTTTCGTGCGTGCACCCTGGGAGCCGACAATACCAGTGTGCCCGAGATCACAAAGGATCTACGCGCCATCGAACCCCCGGATCTGCAGGGCTTTGACGCGGTGATCCATCTGGCGGCACTCTCGAACGACCCGATCGGAAATCTCAACGCGGATTGGACGAGGCAGATCAATGCGGAAGGAACAGTTCGTCTGGCCACGATGGCCAAGGCGGCGGGCATCCGGCGGTTCCTATTTTCCTCCTCTTGCATCATGTATGGCATGTCGGAAGCCGCCGTCGTCGACGAAACCGCCCCGCTGGCGCCGCAAACAGAATACGCAAGATCGAAGGTTGTTGCCGAAGAAGCGCTGCGCGCGCTGGCGGACGACGGGTTCTCGCCCGTCTATTGCCGCAACGGCACCGTCTATGGTCTGTCGCCGCGAATGCGCTTCGACACCGTGCTGAACAATTTCGTGGGCAGCGCCTTCACCACTGGACGTGTCGAAGTGCACAGCGATGGCACGCCATGGCGGCCCGTGGTTCATGTCCAGGATCTCGCGCGCTATTTCAAATTGATGCTGGAGGCGCCGCTACAGGACATCCACAATGAGGCGTTCAACATGGGTGTTGAAAGCCTCAATCTTCAGGTGCGCGAGATAGCGGAGATCGCCGTTGAGGCCGTCGCCGGCGCGCAGCTCACAATGACACCGAAGCCGGGCGCGGATCAAAGGACCTACAAGGCGGACTTCAGCAAGTTCTCACGGACTTTCCCGGATTTCGAGTTTCAGTGGACAGCGCGAAAGGGAGCACAGGACCTTTACGAGGCGTTCCGCTCGATCGCACTTAGATTTGAAGACTTTACCGACAAGCGCTTCACGCGGCTGCGCTGGCTCGATCATTTGCTCAAGGCGGGGACGCTCGATGGTCAGCTGCGCTGGCGAACCGCACAGCCGCGTGTTGCCTAATTTTCATTCCGTCGATTTTCAAGGGGGAAAATATGGAACAGCTAGACGGGACCAAAGCGGTGGAGCGCCGCTCAGGACTGGACCTTCCGACCATCATCGATCGCGCTGCACAGCGTCTACCGTCTCTCGTCCTGACGCGCACTCCTTTGCGCGTCAGTTTTGCTGGCGGCGGTACCGATCTGCCCGATTTCTACAATCTCGATTGCGGCGCGGTCTTCAGCGCGGCAGTGGACAAGTACATCTATGTCACCGTCAAGCGTCACAGCGAGATCTTTAATGAACCCATCCGCTTGAACTATTCACAGACGGAGCAGGTAAACACCATAGGCGAGATCAAGAACAACATCGCTCGCGAATGCCTGCGTTTCCTGGAGATCGAACCGCCGATTTACATCTCGACGGTCGGAGACATGCCTGCCTCGACGGGCATGGGGGGGTCGAGCTCGTTCACGGTGGGACTGCTCAACGCCCTGCATGCATTCCGGGGAGAACGTGTCACCCCTGGCCAACTGGCCGAAGAGGCATGTCACATCGAGATGGACATCCTCAAGGAGCCGATCGGCAAGCAGGACCAGTATGCCGCCGCGTTCGGGGGCATGAACCTGTTCCGCTTCCAGCCGGGCGGCGCGGTAACGGTCGAGCCGCAGCGGGTGCGCAATGGCGCCATCGAACATCTCTTCAGCAACCTGATGATGTTCTGGACGTCGCATCAGCGGCCGGCCAGTTCCGTGCTGGCAGAGCAGAAGGCGAAAACGTCAAGCAATCTCGATACGCTCAGGCGGATGCGGGACGATGCCTTCATGCTTCAGGAGATCTTTGCGGAGCCCGTCATCGACGTAGAGCGCTTCGGTGCCGTCCTTCACGCAGGGTGGGAGATGAAGCGGAGTTTGGCGTCCCGCGTGAGCAACGCGGCGATCAATGGCCACTACGACCTCGCCAGGGACGCAGGTGCGGAAGGCGGCAAGCTGTGCGGCGCCGGCGGCGGCGGATTCCTTATGTTCGCGGTCAAGCCGGAACGCCGGGAAAGTGTAAGACGCGCACTCTCACACCTAGCCTATGTGCCTATCGGCTATGAAGTCCACGGCTCGCGCCTCTTGCATCCGGCGCAAGCCTGATGGCCGTCCTTCGATCGCACAAGAGGACCGCCGGCGCGAGCCACCCTGAGCAGAGATGGTCGGAGATGCAACCCGACGTGACACTCATTTGACCAATGGATCTACGATGCTTTTCACAAAGACCGATATTCCCGGCGCCACCCTGGTGGAACTGCAGAAATTCGAAGACGAGCGGGGCTTTTTCGCACGCGGCTGGTGTTCGCGCGAGTTTGCCGAGCAGGGGCTTCCGGATCGTGTCGTGCAGGTGAATATTTCATACAACAGGCACAAGCATACACTGCGCGGCTTCCATTACCAGCTGGCTCCCCAGTGCGAGGACAAGATGCTTCGCTGCATCCGGGGCAGCCTGTACGACGTGCTGATCGACCTGCGTCCCCAATCGCCCACCTATAAGCAGCACCTCACGGTGGACCTGTCAGCGGCGAACCAGCGGATGCTGGTCATACCGAAGGGCTGCGCGAACGCCTTTCTCACCATGGAGGACCACTCCGAGGCGACATATCTCGTCTCCGAATTCTACACACCGGCGGCCGAGCGCGGTGTTCGCTGGAACGATCCTACCTTCGCCGTGAAGTGGCCGGTGGATGTGCCGGCACTGATTTCTGAAAAGGACCGAAGCTGGCCCGATTATGACCGCTAACCTTTCGCCACCCGACCTTTCGGGGAGCAGCACAGGGGAGACGTCAATGTTCATTGTCGACAGGGAGTTGGAGAGGCTCGAGGCTCAGGGGCGGCCAATTCGCGTGGGTATGGTGGGGGCCGGCTTCATGGCCCAAGGCATCGCGCTGCAGATGCTGCGATATGTCCCAGGCATGGAACTCGTGGCGATTTCCAACAGGCACGTGGAAAAGGCGCGAGATGCCTATGCCGCTGCAGGCGAAGACGATGTGATGGAGGCGACCAGCACCAAAGCGCTTGAGGATCTTGTGGCGCGCGGTCGCCGCGCTTTAACGGCGGACCCGATGCACATTTGCGAGGCCGACGGCATCGACGTCATCATCGAGGCGACAGGCGCGATCGAGTTCGCTGCCCACGTCACAATGCGCGCGATCCGGCACGGCAAGCATGTCGCCCTGATGAATGCCGAACTCGACGGCACGATCGGACCGATCCTGAAAGTGTATGCCGACCGGGCAGGAGTGGTCCTCACCAATGTGGAGGGGGATCAGCCCGGCGTTATCATGAACCTCTACCGTTGGGTCAGGGGCCTGGGCATACGTCCGGTGCTTTGCGGGAACATCAAGGGCCTGCACGATCCCTACCGAAATCCGACGACTCAGGAGGGTTTTGCCAAGAAGTGGGGGATGAAGGCCCCAATGGTCACCTCCTTCGCGGACGGCACGAAGATCTCGTTCGAGAACGCCATCGTCGCCAACGCCACAGGCATGCGGGTGGCGAAGCGCGGCATGTACGGGCCTGTGGTCGAGCCTGGAACCCCGATCCAGGGGGCGGTCGGGTGGTATCCCCTCAATCAGCTCCTCGAGGGGCCGGGGATAGTTGATTATTGTGTCGGCGCCATGCCCAACCCCGGCATCTTCGTTCTTGGCACCACAGAGGATGCCGTCGAGAAGCACTATCTCTCACTCTACAAGATGGGCCCCGGACCGCTCTACTGTTTCTATTGGCCCTATCATCTGTGTCATTTCGAGGTGCCCGCCACGGTGGCGAGGGCCGCAATATTCCGCGATGCTGCGATTGCGCCCCTGGGCGCGCCGACCGTTGATGTGGTGGCCGCCGCCAAGCGGGACCTTGGTGCCGGAGAGATCCTCGATGGCCTTGGACATTACATGACCTACGGGCTCTGCGAGAACGCGCGAACGGTGCACGCCGAGCGGCTTGTGCCGATCGGGCTCGCCGAGGGCTGCCGGCTGCTGCGCGACGTGAAGCGGGACGAGGTGCTCGGCTATGACGACATCGAGCTTCCGATCGGGCGGCTTTGCGACACACTGCGCCGGGAGCAGGATCTTGCCTTCTTCGGCCGCTCTGCAGCCTCCCTGCGCCGCGAGGTTTCTGCAACCGCCTAGTTAGCGGGACTTCAGATGTTCCGCCGCCCGAACCTTAGAGTTGAGATGGCCGAACTGATGTCCGATTTCCATTGCCTGACGCATGCCGCCGCGCTTTGCCTCCTCTTTGTGGGTACGACTTTCCTGGCCCTTAACCCGGATTGGATCGACAGGCCCCTCGCAACGGCCGTCAACACCGTAGCGAGCACTCAGCCCTTCGCCAACCGGCTCGCTTTCGGTGCCGTCTACCCAACAACCGAGGGCGCTATAGTTGTGTCCTTGCTTTGGTATTGCTGGTTCGCCCATGACGGTCCGGAGTCGAGGGCAAGGCTGGTGAGCGGCGTCTGCGCAGCTGTCCTCGCGGCGCTCGTCGCGCATTTCCTGCAGGGCGCTCTGCCGACGACGCCAAAGCCGATTTTTGACTCCGCACTTCGACTTCATATCCCGGACGTTTTGGGCGACGCTGCCGTTCTGCGCTCAGCGCCGTTCGCCGGCACCCCCGGGTTCCCCAGCGAGCGAGCGGTTCTGTTCGCGGGTCTAGCGATCGCCATTCTTCTCGTTCGCTTCGAACTCGGACTCCTCGCCCTGGCCTGCACCTTGGTGGTAGAGCTTGCGCGAGTCTACTTGGGGCTGCATTACCCGACCAATGCTCTGGGTAGCCTCGCCTTGGCCGCCGCCCTGGTATGGATAGCACAAACGCACCCGAGCCTTGAACTCGGCGCCCTGGTTCTCCGGTGGGAGCGCGGCGCCCCATCAAGCTTCTATCTGTGCAGCTTTCTGGCCTCATACCTTGTTGTTGCGTTCCAGGCGTTGCGAGAACTTGCCAAAGGGCTTCTGCAATAGGAACTGGTGTGAAGCCGCCAACGACATGACGTGCATCGCCGCGCTGAAGCGTCATCTTGGCCGGACAACAACAATCATGCTGAAAGGTGTTCGCAACAGCGGCGGATTACCTCAATGAAGCGGATTAGGCATCCGGCAAGCTGGACAAGGCCGCTCTACGGCTTCCACTGGCCCTACTACCTCTGCCATTTTGAGGTAGCCAGCACACTGCGCGCGCCGCGCTGTTCGACAAGCCCGATCTCTTCGCTCGGCGAACCCAAGGTCAATTTCGTTGCAACCCGCCAAGACCGATTCGAACTGCCGGCCCTTCCTGCGTTCAGCTCCGCAACGAACAGGATTGCCACTTCTTTGGCTCCGCAGTAGCCGGCACGGCCCCGGGGACGAGGCGACTCGTGAGCCGGCGCTCGCAGCGGGCGGCTCCTACTTCCTACGCGGTAGGGCGACGACGTTGGCCGAGCCCAAGGCGATGCTCCGCAGCATCTGTTACGAACGCCGAGCGACGGGATTACCTCCTTTTGTTGGAGCGCCTGCCACAATGACACTCTGGTCGCGGGAGGGAATCGATATAAAATTCACAGGTCGATAGCCGCTCCGCGTTAGGCCAGACTGAACCCCATCTGGCGCTGTTGTCTATTTTGGACACAGTGAGGACGGCGGACACAGTGAGGACGGCGCAGTCAAGCGGAACAGCTACTAAGAATAAGCCAAAGGCAACCATTGATGTACAATCCAGATGGGCTCCGGTATTGTAAGCGAGTTGTAAGAGCGGCCTTAGGATTCGATCATCTTCTCCGGCCCGAATGCTCTATTCCTACACAAAAACTCGGCTCCGCATATGGAGGTTGGGTCGTTGCGGTCGAGCCTCTTCTAGCTGCTCCCTCCCCTATTGTTCTTTCCTTTGGCTTAGGGGACGATATTTCATTTGATCTGGAAGTCAGCAAAGTATTCGGTGCAAAGGTCTTTGGGTTTGATCCGACTCCGGCCAGTCTTGACTGGATTGCCGCTCAGGAATTACCCCCCACTGTGCGGATCTACCCCTTGGGAATATCTAATTTCGACGGGGAGCAAACGTTTGCTGTGTCCGAAGATGACACACGCAGCAATTTTTCCACGAAGTTGGTTACAGGCAAGAGCATTGTCTGCAACGTGAGGCGTTATTCTACTATCCTGGATATGCTCGGACTGGCAACTGTCGATGTGCTGAAACTCGACGTCGAGGGGGCAGAGCACGACGTCCTTCCAGAGGTGCTTGGATCTGATGTCTTACCGAGACAGATTCTCGTCGAGTTTCACCACTGGTGGCACCGCACTCCCGTGGAGCAAACCTACCGAACAGTGGAAGCGATAAAGGGCCAGGGTTACACCCTGTTCCATGTTTCTCCTGCGGGCCACGAGTTGTCATTTTTGCTGACGCGATAGCAAGCCTTACGAGAACTTTCGACAAGCCGCCGTCGGTGGCGGGATCGTCGGCAACAACCTGACGCCACGCTTGCCAGGTGACCCGAGAACCGTTTCTCGGCGGCATCGCCCGCGCCGCACTGATCAGCCGACCCACATGTTCGGCATTGCCGACGGCAGCATGGCCGGCATGCAGCTCCCGGAGAAGCGGTGGCGCAAGCGCTTGTGAAGTGACGGCTCGCGGCAGGGCGGCTACGTCCATGCCATAGGAGCATAGGCTGAAGAGGCTAGCCAAGCAGAAAGGGACGCACGGGAAGTAGCTGTGACGGGCATTGAGCGGTGGGGATTACCTCTTTTGCTGGCGTGCCTGCCACAAAGACACTCTGGCAGAACAAGGCACTTTCGCCTTTCGTTAGAGGAGTGTGGGGCAGACCGTCGGTCGACGAGGCCACCACAGCCCTCAAGGATTGGATGGGACCCGATGACAGATCGCATTGCGCTCATAACTGGTGTGACCGGTCAGGACGGTGCCTACCTTGCCAGACTGCTGCTGGAGAACGGCTATACTGTCCACGGACTGAAACGCAGATCCTCCTCCTTCAATACCGAACGCATCGACGACATCTACGTCGATCCGCACGAACCGGACGCACGCTTTTTTCTCCACTACGCCGACCTGACCGATGCGACCAATCTCATTCGCATCGTTCAGGAGACGCGCCCTACCGAAATCTACAATCTGGCGGCCCAAAGCCATGTCCAGGTAAGCTTCGAGACGCCTGAATATACCGGCAACGCCGATGCCCTTGGCACACTCAGGCTGCTTGAAGCCATCCGCATCCTGAAGATGGGAGAGCGGGTGCGCTTTTATCAGGCATCAACCTCCGAGCTGTTCGGCAAAGTCCAAGAGGTGCCCCAGACGGAGAAGACGCCGTTCTACCCGCGCTCTCCCTATGCGGCGGCCAAACTCTATGCCTATTGGATCACGATCAACTACCGTGAAGCGTACGGAATGTTCGCTTCCAATGGCATACTGTTTAATCATGAAGGCCCCACGCGCGGCGAGACGTTTGTGACCCGCAAGATCACACGTGCGGTTGCAGGTATCGAGCGAGGCTTTCAGTCCGCCCTCTATCTTGGAAATCTGGATGCGAAACGCGACTGGGGGCATGCTCGCGACTATGTGGAGGGCATGTGGCGGATTCTTCAGCACGCCGAGCCAGACGACTTCGTCCTCGCCACGGGCGAAACCCACTCGGTTCGAGAGTTCGTAGAGCGTGCCTTTCGGGCAGTCGGCCGCGTCATCGTCTGGGAAGGTAAGGGGGTGAACGAGATCGGCCGGGATGGCAAGACAGGAGAAATCCTCGTCCGAATCGACCCACGCCATTTCCGTCCAACGGAGGTCGATCTCCTGATGGGAAATCCGGCGAAAGCCCGCTCAAAGCTCGGCTGGTCGCCTAAGACGACGTTCAGCGACCTCGTGGCGGAAATGGTGGCGGCCGATCTGAAACGTCTGGAGCGAGAGCGCTGGCATAGGGACAGTAGCGTCTAGAAAGCGCCACCGGTCATGAACAACACTTACCGGCTCCGTGATGTGCGTCTTGGCAGCATCAATATCGTCGCAAACGCGACCGGCAAGATCGTGCCAAGCGGGCGCACCAGCCTTTAGAGAGGGGCGTTGTCCGCGCTACCCACGTGCGCGATGGACAGAGCGTGAAGGCTGGCGACCTTCTGTTCGATTTCGACCCGACCATGACGCCGACGAGGAGCGTCAGCAAAACGATCTCCGTTCGGCCGACCTCAACACGCCGCTGCGCGCGGAGCCGCAGACGATCCGCTTGCCGCCTTCGCGGCCGTTCCGGAAAATCGACTTGGCACGCCGGGAGTTGCCGGTCAGCGTCCCTTGTTGACGTTCTCCGACTCCAGAAAAGCGCTTGGTTCACCTCGCTTTGGGAGTATTTCGGCCTAGGCGTGCCTGCAACTTCACGAAAGATAGACGCCGCCAATTCTAGACCTATGGGCCTGCGCCTTTGGCAGCCTGGGCGGCAGCCGCTCTCGTCCTGTCCACGAATGACATCTCTCATTCCGGCGAGATCTGCCATCGGCGGTTGAACGCCAGTTCCGCGTGAGGTATCGATCTCGCGGGCGTGCGTTCGGGTACTCGCCGTTTGCGTCGGTCCAATGAGAGCGCGGCCTAATCCGTCATTCCTTCTCTGAACAGACGACGTTTCGCTGACTCCTTGAAAGCCTTGAGAGGCGAGCCAGCCTCCGAAATGCCTTTCGGCGCCATTCTCGCGGAACCGGAACTTGAACGCGGTCACCGGCATGTTGCAGCCCAGCCCACCCTTGTCGTCAGCCCGAGCAGCACGCACGAGACATCCTTTCGGTCGCCGACAGGCATGCTCCTATTGGACTAGGGGGTGCCAATCGGGGCGTTAGGGCTACCCCAATTCATGAAGGAGCCTCCCGCCCGGCAGCGTGCTACGTCTGTCCGCGCAAGAGCCGAGCAAAATGCGTGACCCAGGACACAGTCGGACAAGCCAGGCCGAACGCATTCGGCTTCGTCGCGAGATGTTCGGGGCTGTCGATGCCGTGCTGCGCCGCAATCCAGAGGTCGGAGCCTACAACCAGAAATTTTGAGGGGACTGGATCATGCCGGAGCGGATCGTCAGTTTTGTGATGAGCGGGGGCGTCGGCTCGCGGCTGTGGCCGCTGTCGCGCGAAGACAATCCCAAGCAATTCCACGACCTTTCGGGCGACGGCTCGATGCTTGCGAAGACTGTCCGACGCCTCAAGGCGCGCTCGGACGGCGAGACGCCGATCTATCTGATAGCCTCCGAACGGCATGCCGACCGCGTTATCTCGGACATCGGTCCGCTCGGCCTGAACGGGGGCAGACCGATTTTCGAGCCCGTCGGCCGCAACACCGCCGCTGCGGTGGCCATAGCCACGTTGCAGACGATCTCCGAATATGGCGGTGACGCGCTTGTGCTCGTGGTGCCCTCCGACCATCAGATATCGACCGAAATGCAGTTCTGGCAAACCGTCGAGGCTGGCATGCCTGCCGCCGATTCAGGAAGCATTGTCGTATTCGGCATCAGGCCGACCCATCCCGAAACCGGGTACGGCTACATCGAGGTTACGGCAAATGGTGACGGCGGGGCCGCCGTTTCACATTTTGTCGAAAAGCCCAATGCCGAGACGGCCGGCAAATATGTGGCTTCGGGAAGATTCTACTGGAACGCCGGCATCTTCCTGTTTCGTGCCGACACGATGCGGAAGGCATTTCTCGAGTTCCGGCCAGACATCTGGGACAGCGCGGAACGGGCCCATAAGGCTGCACGGACCAACGTCTTGGGCATCTACCTGCCCCAGGGCTTCTATTCGGCTGTCCCGTCGACGTCGATCGACTACGCAGTCATGGAGCATGCACGCGGTATTGCGATGGTTACGGCTTCCTTCCGCTGGAACGACCTTGGATCGTGGCAATCGCTGCTCGAAGCCAGCCCGACGGACCGCGACGGCAATGTCGTAATGGGCGACGTTGTCGCCATGGATTGCGGCAACTCCTATCTCAGAAGCCAGGGCAGACTGCTGACAGTCATTGGAATGAAGGATGTGGCGGTGGTGACGACACCGGACGCGGTATTCGTCGCTCCTGTCAGCCACAGCCAGAACGCGAAGAAAGTCGTCGAACAACTCGAGAAGAGCGGACGCCTTGAAACGAAGTTCACGGGGTCGGACGACCGGGTCATCATCAGCGGGTCATGGCGCAAGCGGGTCGAGCACTGGCTCTTCAACGAAACCCTGCCGCTGTGGTCCACTGCAGGTGTCGACGATGCGTATGGCGGCTTCCACGAGGCGCTCGGTTTCGATGCAAGGCCGTTGGGCAAACCCAAGCGCATGCGGACGATGGCGCGCCAGATTTACGCGTTCGCGGTGGCCAAAGAACGCGGCTGGGCTGGACCGGCCGACAAGCTCATCGACCACGGCATCGAGTTTATCGCCAAACACGGCCGCACCGAACGCGGTGGCTGGGTGCGCATCCTTAATTCCGATGGCAGCGTGGCTGACCCGACGGAGGACGCCTACGACCATTCCTGCGTGCTCCTGGCGCTTGCCCACGCTCACCGATGCGGCCATCAGGAAGCCCTGCAACTGGCACAAGAGACGTTCCATTTCATCGACACCCATCTCGAGGACGTCAGCCTGAACGGTTTCCTCGAGACCCCCGGCTGGAAGGGGGTGCGGTTCTCGAACCCGCACATGCACATGCTGGAATCCTTCCTTGCCTGGCATCGCGTCACCGGCGAGCGTGCATATCTCCGTCGGGCGGCACGTGTCGTCGATCTCTTCCGGTGCCGTTTCTTCGATCAGGAGAGCTGGACGCTTGGGGAACATTTCGATGTCGATTGGCTACCGTTGCCGGGAGAGGAGGGACAGTGGACCGAACCAGGGCACCATTTCGAATGGGCCTCGCTCCTCATCGATTTCGCGCGGGCAAGCGGGCAGAAAGACTTGGCAGCCTATGCAAGGAAGCTCTATTCGTCGGCGATCGCCAGCGGATTGAACCGGGCCACGGGCCTGGCTTATGCAGCCGTGTCGCGGCAGGGAATTCCCTTCGACCGGCTCTCCCGCAGCTGGCCGCAATGCGAAGCCGTCAAGGCGGCCGTCGCCCTGGACGGCATCGGCGGGCCTGATCTCAAACCTGAGATCGAAGCACGTGTCGCCCGCCTCTTCAAATGGCATATCGATCCCGCACCGCTAGGCTTGTGGATCGACAGAATTGACGAGCGCGGAAGGTCACTGGCGACGGAGGTGCCCGCGAGCATTTTCTACCACCTCGTGACGGCCTTGATGCAGTATCTGGACAAGACCGCAGGGCAAGTCGAACCTTTCCCGCTGCCAGCTTTGGATGTGAGCAAAAGCGTTGCGATGCAGGGTTACGGCTGACCCAACCGTCCGCGATAGCTCCGTGTTGGTCAAACGACCAATGACGAAAGTAGTACAAGATCGGGAGGAATACCCATGAAAGTGACAATCCTGGGAAACTGTCCGCCCCATGCCTACAAGGGATTGATGCAAAGTTCAGACCGAGAAGCTGCAATCAAGGCGGTTTTGGAAAGCGTTGGTAGCAAGGTATGCGGTATGATGTTTACTCGCGGCGCCTATGATATTGTCATCAATGCTGAGGTTCCGGACCAGGCCGATGGGATGGACCTAGCACTGGCGGTCCGGGCAAGCGGCTGGATAAACGAGCTAGTTGTCCTGGAAGAACTCGACATGAAGGCGGCGCTCGCAGCAGCCAAAAAGGCTGCCGCGTTTACAAGACCGCCGGCTGATTGGATAACTGGCTGTACATTGAAGGCAGCACGGTTCCGTTGAACGCCCCGTGCTGCCAAGTCTCAAGGAAAGACGCGCTGCGGTTTCGGAAAGCCGAAGCAGGCGCGGCATTGGTTCTGCTTCAATACCGCGCCGACAGCGAACGCGCCCGGGTCAGGGGGTCAAAAACGAAGGTCATGCCGAGTTAATTTTGGAATGTACACCCTAGAAGGTGCGCTTGACGGACCGGCGAGGTCCGGTTTTGTAGAGGCTTCTTCTCGGAGCGCTTCTTTAGTAAGCGCGAATTTCCCCGCACCTTTTGCTGTTGAGTGCTCTGATGCATGAGGTGTCCACCAAAATAGGTGGACACCTTGTGATGGAAGAAGATGAGCAGAAACTGCGGGTGAGGCTTGTCGGTCGGGACGGGCGACGCCGATACGACCCGGCATCGAAGGACCGTCTTGTCTCGGCCTGTCTTGAGCCTGGCGTGTCGGTATCGAGGCTTGCGCTCGAACATGGGGTCAATGCGAACCTTCTTCGGAAGTGGATAAAGAAGCGGGCGGAGACCCAGTCCCTCCCACAGCCCCCACCATCGGCGTTCATCCCGGTTCAGATTGAAAGCACTTCCGATCGGGCCTTGCTGCGACAGAGCAGCATGGCTGCGGTGGATTTGCCGGGGACTTGCGATGGGGCACGTAGATCGGCATCGAAAAGGACAGCGCCTTTTTCCTCTCCAGCCAAGGTGAGCGCGTCGCTGCCGAACGGCGTGACGTTGACGCTGGAATGCGGTGATGTGGATGCGTTGACGGCGACCATCGGAGCACTGGGTCATGTTCAGACTGGGCGCTGACCTGAAAGTCTACCTGCACCGCGAGCCAATCGACTTCCGGGCCGGCATCAACAGCCTTGCGGTTCTGGTCCAAGAGACGATGGCGCTCGATCCGTTTGCTCCGGCGGTTTTTGCGTTCTGCAATCGCCGTCGCGACCGGATGAAGCTCCTGTTCTTCGATCGGTCGGGCTTTGTGCTGGTCCTGAAGCGGCTGACCGAGGACAAGTTCCGGTGGCCGCGCCGGGAGGCAGCGGTGGTCACGCTTACGACCGAGCAATTGCACTGGATCCTCGACGGCATCGACATCGATGCGATGGTCCGCCATCCGGTGCGGCAATATCAGGTTGCCGGTTGAGGGCTCTCGAATTGAGCGGTTGACGCGGCGGCATGCTTTCGATTCAAGAATCTGATGAATCGACCCGGCGAACCGACTGTTGAAGCGTTGATGGCGCGTATTGCTGCGCTGCAGGCGCAGAACCGTCAACTCACCGAACGCGTCGTCAAACTCGAGGAAGAGCTGGCGCTTGCACGACTGCATCGTTTTGCGCCGCGCAGTGAAAAGCACATTGACCGCCTCTTCAATGAAGCCGAACAGGCCGCGGATGAGGACGCCGCCGACAACGAAGATGGCGACGTCGTTGTCCTGCCGGACACGGGCTTGCCGGCGAGCGAAGGGGCGACGGGAAAGAAGCGCGGCCGCAAGGCCTTGCCGGAAAACCTGCCGCGCGAGCGCGTC
>NZ_JAMYVL010000031.1:0-49419 GCF_040323955.1 Mesorhizobium sp. M0018
TTAACGTGGCAGTCGCTGAAAAGCTTTCGGCGCTGCGCACGGAAAGTTACTTTCAGGAACGCGCCGCCCGTGCCGACCTTCCCAAGGCGCTGCATATCCTGAAGCGGGCCGGCAAAGGGAAGGCGCCGATCAAGGGCGATGAATTGCCGGAGTAATGTACCCCGAGGGGTAGAGCGGTACGGCTCGTACCGGAGTTTTGCCTGCGTCCAAAGCGGCCGCCGGGCGGAGGACTGCCAGTCAAGGCTGGCGCAGCACGCGCCACAGCGATGCGGCTCTGGCCTTGACGGGCTGGCTTCGGTCCGGCGTTCTCTCGACAAGCAGGCAGTTCCCTCGTCGAACATGATTTCCCTATCGGGAAAAGCCTGGACGAACCTTCTCCGACTCTGCTCCCACTTCGGCAAAGATAGGCGAATACCCGAAACCAGAACCGGTACTCCCGTATCCGCCCGTAGCAATACGCCGACACCGCGCACCAGGCGATTGCGGTTGCGGCTGTCTTTCCCCACAGGGCAGTCGCTGCCTCTGCAGCTTCAGGCACGGTCCGTTTCTGCACGGCGGCATCGCGGTTGAAGGCATCCAACAGATTGGGATCGCTCACCGCCCGATGGTGAGATGCCGCAAGAGGGCTCTGCGCTGGCAATTCCATGGCGGTTGAAGGGTGACGTGAGGCAGACGCTTCACTGCAAGCTGAGGGGTTCTCGGCTGAAGCCGGAAGTTGGGTTGGACGGGATCTTAATATCGCGCCTCCATTTTTCAGCCGCGGAAACAGCAGCCAGCCCGCCGCCTCAGGATCTTAGGACGCTGCTCGCCGTGAAAAGAACTGTTCCGGCATGTTCTGCCGGGCGATGCGCACCAGATCGCTAAGCGCCGAGCGGATTTGCGGCCAGGGGAACTCGGAGCATCCCCCCAGGCCTTACCCTCGTGCAACACGGCCTCAAGCTTGCCCGCCACGCCGGCGACAGTCGTGGCAGGCGTCGTTGAGAACGCTTCCAGCAGATCCTTCGCCCGGTCGCCAGCCTCGCACTCGGCCTTGAGCGCGGCGGTGTCCGCTCCAAGCGGCCGACATCCTTTGCCCGCAGCTCAAGCGCCGGCAAATCTCCGCCGCCAGCCTCGCGCCGAAAGACTGTGTGAGATATCCGGGCTAGATATGCGCCACATTGATGCGCGCCTGCCTTGGGTGACTCCGAAGGCTGTGACAACCCACTTTGGTCTGCTACGTCGGTCCAGCATAGCTGCAGAAACGACTTCATGTCCAAGTTCACGCAGCTTGCGCGCGAAAGGCGTGATCTCACAGCCTCCATGCCAGCCGCCCGCCACGATAACAACGTTCGCCATCCGTCAACTCCTCGTCAATGCCCTGCCGTGGGGCACGTCAAGCCCTGCCGCCGTGCAATTGCGAAGGCTTTTGCTGTGGATAGGTTCTGACGTTCGACCATTGCCAATACCTGCTCAGGTTCGCAGGCCGTGAAGGTTGAATCCACAAACAGTATTGCGTTACAGCCCGGAGATATCCGGCTTGCCCTGGACGACGAATGTTTCGAGCATCGCCCAGCAATTGTCGCGCAGGTAGGTTTCGGTCCCGGCGAGCCTGTCGCGCCATTTCGTTAGCAGCCCATCATGCATCTGGGAGACCAGGGCCTGTTCATAGCCCTGATGAAGGTCCCAGGCTGTTTTGCCACTGCGCCCTGGCGGATGCTGCTTCAGGAAGGCGGGAAAGGACAGGCTCGCGTAGGCCTGTTCGGCCGCCTCGACGAGGTCCTTCACCAGTTCGACCTGGGTCTCGACATCCGCGCGGTTTCCAGGACGACTGACGTGGCCGGCGACCAGCGTCTCGAAGTCGTAGGCAAGAACAGTGCGGTGTGCTTCGACGAAGCCGGGAATATCGACGGCGACGCCGAGATTCTTATAGGGCATCCAGCCGGGATAAACGACGTCGATGAACATCAGGGTCTTCTGGCGTGGCGCGAAGATGAAGATGTTGTCGATCGAATGGTTGATGCCCTTGTAGGCCAGTTCGAGGCGTTGGTTTCCCTGCTCAAGGGTATAGGTCGTTTCGAAGGTTACAGTTGGAGCCGGGCGCCGCTGGTCCTTCCGCGATGAGAGCAGTTCGGCTGTCCGGGCGTGGGCGACGATCGTAACGTCCTTTGCAAACAGATGCGCGCCGGCGATATGGTCGACATGTTCGTGGCTGTAGACCAGATGCGTCACCGGCTTGTCCGTGACGTCCGCGATAGCCCTAAAGTAGTTTTCCCCAAGGCTGGGTGGCGCATCGCAAGCGATCACCCCGGTCGAAGAGACAAGAAACATGGTGCTGTAGGCACCATCCGTAACCCAATAAAGCCCATCGCCAATCTGCTGGACAAGGTAGCCTTTGCCAGGGTCGACCACAGGTCCCGCACCAGGCGTCGTAGTCGTGCTGCTGGCCGCAAGGGCGGGATGAATGCCGCACCCGCACAACCCGGCCCGGGCGGCTGTCGCACCGGCCACATATTGCAGGAAGTGGCGGCGACCTCGGTCGGCGGCGCCTTTGTTCAGTGAGTTGCGATCCGGCAGATCCTCAGGGTTGGCTATTTCGGACACTCAGCTCCGCTCCTCATCCAGGTTTCGGCATCCATCACGAATTCCTCATAGGGGATCGGCGGGGTCGTTCGTGCTTGCCCGGTCCGATCGGTACCTGGTGACCAGGCCCATCTCACAAGCGCCGATCTGAGATGGTTGATGACCTGATCGCCAGTGCGGTTTCCGTTGTGCCGCGGGTCTTTCAAATGTTCGCAGAGCTCAATTGTCGAAAGGCCGTCCCAGCCCATGCTGAGTGGCGCGAGGCGCCAGTTCTCGTCGGCGCCGGGGACGCCGCTGGCCGCATTGTTCGATTTTCCATGACAGGATGAACATGGCAGGCCCGCCGCACCATGATCCGCGGGTCCACGCGCCACACGAAACAGATGTCGATGCCGGTCGTCGCCCTGGCGCGGATAGTCAGTCAATGTGTGGCAATTCTGGCAACGCGGGCTTGTCATGACGCGGGCGACCGTCGCGAAGGCGTCGGCTGAGGCCGTACTGCCGCCGTTCGTTTGCGACCACAGCGGCTGCACGAACGCCGAGACGGCGGCAATCGTCACGCCGACGAGCGCTCCCAGCGCAAGCCGATGGCCAGTCATCACGCATCACCCGCAGCGCGATGCACCGCGGCGCGGATGCGGGCATAGGTGCCGCAGCGGCACAGATTGGTGATTGCCGCATCGATGTCTTCATCCGTCGGATGCGGCTTGTCGTTGATCAGCGCGGCGGCGGCCATGATCATGCCGGACTGGCAATAACCGCATTGTGGAACCTGCTCTGCGATCCAGGCCTGCTGCAAGGGATGCGAGCGGTTATCCGAAAGTCCCTCGATCGTCGTGACATGTTTGTCCTCAGCTTCACCGAGCGAAAAGGAACAGGAGCGCACGGGCTGGCCATCGACATGCACTGTACAGGCGCCGCAGGCAGCGATGCCGCAACCGAATTTAGTGCCCGTCAGGCCGAGGTGATCGCGCAATGCCCAAAGCAGCGGCATGTCCGGCTCGGCGTCGACCGTGACCGCGCGACCATTGACGGAAAATCGTGTCATTGCGTTGCTCCCGTCAGATCCGCTGGTAGCCGCTGCGCGAAATCGGCAGGGCTCGGATGCGCTCGCCTGTCGCGGCGAACACGGCGTTGCAGAAAGCGGCGTGCGTCGGCACGGGACCAATCTCCCCGACGCCTGTCGGCTTGGCGCCGCTCTCGACGAACTGAGTCGTGATGACAGGCGTCTCGGACACGTGCAGCGGGTCAAACTGATCGAAATTCGTCTGCTCGATCTCGCCGTCTGCGAAGGTTACCTCGGTGCGCAGGCCGGAAAGTCCCCAGACCACGCCGCCCTCGATGTTGGATTTGGCAATGCCTGGGTCGAGGGTCTGGCCGATATCGACGGCGCTCCAGACATGGTGACACTTGATGGTCTTGTCCTTGACGGAGAGTTCGACGACTTGCGCGATATAGCCGCCGAATGCTTTGGCGAGCGCCAGACCGCGGAATCGCCCCGCCGGTAATGCAGCCTGCCAGCCGCACAGCGCGCCGACAGCGTTCAGCACCGCGACCGCGCGGGGATCGGAAGCGGCAAGTCTCAGCCGATACGAAAGCGGGTCAGCATTGGCGCGGTGCGCCAACTCGTCGATGACGCTTTCCAGGACGAAATTGTTCGGTCCGTGGCCGGTCGTGCGCCAGACGGAAACCGAGAGCGGCGTGTCGACGCGATGTTGTTCGACCGCATAGTTCGCAATGGCGTAAGGCGTCTCAGTCAGGCCCTCGACGGCCATGCCATCGTATGCCGCCGGCGGCATGATCGGCCGCGCCCAGTCGCCCTGTGCCTTGATGACACCGCGCGGGAATATGTAGAGCATGTGGGACGGCGAGACGACACGATGCGTCATCGCCGCCGGCAACCCGTCATTGCCGAGAGACGCCTTCACCGCATGGACCATTGGCGGCCGGTAGGCGTCGTAGCGGAAATCCTCTTCCCGACTCCAGATGACCTTGACCGGGCGGCCGGCGGCCTTTGCAACCAGGATCGCGATCTTCGCGAAATCCGCGAGCAGCCGCCGCCCAAAGCCGCCGCCCAGCAACGTTCTGTGGATGATGATCTGGTCGTCGGCGAGACCCAGCATCTGCTTGGCGACAGCGTGGGTGATCTCGACGCCCTGTGTCGGGATCCACAACTCGCACCGATCGTCCGTCACATGGGCCGTGCAGTTCATCGGCTCCATCGTCGCGTGCGCCTGCACCGGGATTTCGAAGATAGCCTCCAGCGGGCTGTCGGCAGCCGCCAGAACGGCAGAAGCGTCGCCCGCTTTGACTTTCGTGTCGAACGACGCGGATTTCAGCAGCGCGCTATATTCGGCCCTTTGGCCACTGGTTGAATATCCGGCGAGTGGACCCGGCTTGAATGTAAGCTCTGCGCCATCGAGAGCCCGCTTCGCCGTCCAGTAGTCATTGGCAACGACAGCGAGGCCGGACGGGATTTCGACGACGGCAAGCACACCGCGCTCAGCCTTGATCGCCGTTGGGTCGAAGGCCGCCAGCGATCCCCCTTGCGAAGGAGCGCGGCGGATGGCGGCCACCGCCATGCCGGGCACTTTCACGTCGATGCCGAAAATCGCCGAGCCATCGACTTTCGAGGGTATGTCGACGCGTGGCTGCGGCTTGCCGATCAGTTCCAAGCTGCTTGTCGGCCTGAGATGAGGATCCTTTGGGATATCGAGCCTTGCCGCGTCAGCGGCAACCGAACCAAAACTCACCACCCGGTCAGTCGGATCATGATGGATGCGGCCCTGGTCGACGCGAAGGCTCGCAGCGGCAACCCCCAGACGCGTCGCGGCCGCGCCGACGAGCATCTCGCGTGCGGCGGCGCCAACGGTGCGCATGATCGGGAAGAAGGTCGAGATCGATTCGCTGTTGCCGGTGAACATCCATTGATATTGCGGGTGCCGGTATGCGGGATCGAAATCGGCCCATTCAAGCGCGACGCGCGACCAGTCGGCGCCGAGTTCGTCGGCGAGCACCAGAGGAAGGGTGGTTTGGATGCCCTGTCCCATTTCCGACTGGGAGAGCATGATCGTCACCATGTCGTCTGGATCGATGCGCAGCCAGGCATTGATGAATTTGTCGGGGAGTGAAGATGCGGCCCGCGCTTTGACGGTGACCTGCGCCGACAGGAGCAGAGCGCCGGTCGCGACCAGCAATTGCCTTCGATCCAGTGGTCCGACCTTGGTCGGTGCGCCCAGTGGACTATCCATCAAGTTCAGCGATCCCTTCTTGCGACCGGCCACTGCCACGACCGAACCTCTCGCCTTCGAACATAGGATGGGTCATTATTCGTTCAACTGAAATCGCTGGATATGTGATATGAACAATTCGGATATCATGGCCGAACAGGATGGCTGGTGCAGCAAGTAGGAGATGCAGTTGACTAGCAAAGCCAACACTGATCAGCAGAAACTGCGCCGGCTCGACTTCACCATGCTGACGATCTTTCGGGATCTCGTTCGATTGCAAAAGACAACGCTTGTTGCGGCTACGCTGGGTGTCAGCCAGTCTGCCGTCAGCCATGCGCTGGCTCGGCTACGGGAACTCTTCGACGACCCCCTGTTCGTCAGGCGCCCGAACGGTCTGGAACCGACACAGCGTGCCTCACAGCTTCTCCCACAAGTCGAAGTCATTCTTCGACTTGCCCAGGATGCACTCAAGGTTCCCACGCACTTCGACGCCGAAACATCCACGCGCTCGTTCCGGCTCGCCGGCAACGACCTTGTCGGCGCCGTGATTGCCCCGCCGCTGATAAGGACGTTGCGTGCCGAGGCACCTGGATGCCGGGTGGCGTTTCAATTCGCTGTCGGAACCGAAAGCCTGAACGCCCTGCGCACCAACGAAATGGAGATGGCGATCGGGCGCGTCTGGGATCTGCCCGACGAGTTCCGGGCCGTGCCAGTCTTCGAAGAAGACTTTGTCGTTGTTGTCAGGAAAGACCATCCGGTCGCTCACGACGCGGCGATGTCGCTCGAAGAATACCTATCGCTCGATCACATCCTCGTCTCATTCAGGGGTGGATTTCATGGGATGGTCGATCAGGCTCTGAAGAAGCGCCGGCTTCGGCGCCGGGTTGTCGCCAGCGTCCCGATGTTCATGACGGCCATGGGCGTTGTGGCGAGCGGCGATCTCTCTTCAACGGTCCCGGCCCGGCTCGCCGCCAAATACGCCGATCAGTTCGGGCTTGCGGTCCTGAAAACGCCACTCGCCATTGATCCGTTTACGTTCAGCCTCGTGCGGCATGCACGATCGACGTCGGACGTTGGCCTGGATTGGTTGTCGGCAAGGATAATCGAGAGCGCCTGCCCGCCCTGACCCAAGAAGGAATAAGAAGAAACCATGGCCTTGTTCGGGATTTGACGCACACCGGACTCTTGGTCACGCTGGACCGATGACAAGGGGCGTGCTGCTGGACCTCGCAGGCGTCAACCATGGTGGTAAGACCGCTATACCAGGCGAGGTCGACGCCGTCGCGCAGTTGCGGCAGTCCGGTTTGGCCGACGCATAGTAAGCAATGCCACGCGCTCTGTTGGTTTGTCTACGCTATTATAGCCGTGCAGTACGAAAACTACAACAACTTGAACATGTTAGTGGCAGCGCAATCGTACAAAGACCGGCATTGGGAAACAACAGTAAAGGTCGCCTGACAAACTCCTAATTTGTAGGTCACAGGTTCGATTCCTGTGGGATCACCACTCAGTCACAGCAAATATGGCCCAAGCTAAATTAGAGCAAGGCTAGGCGATTCCGTTACCGGCCATCCTGGTCGGTGACCCACGAGCTTTCAAAGCAGCCATCAGCATAGGCCCGACCGAAAACTCCCGGGCCCTCGCCTTCTCAGTCAGCACGCGCAGATACATCGCCGATCACATGGACTTCATGGAGCCGCAGAAAAATGGTTCACTTTTTGTTCTTTTCCGAAAACGCGTGGCGAGATATATAGTCTGGCGTGTCCTTTAACTGATTCCTCAGGGAGGCAGCGCGCAGATGACCGTCCAGCCCATCAATACCATGCTGCAGGGGGACAGGATTCTCAATGAACCGACAATCAGCTGCCCAAGCTGCAAGACGGAAATCAAGCTCAATGAGTCGCTCGCGGCCCCTTTGATTGCCGCCACGCGTGAAGAATACGAAATGCGCCTGGCGCAGAGCCAGGCATCGATGGCTGCCAGAGAAGAGGAGCTCAAGCGCCAGCAGGCCGAGATCGTCGCCGCCAAAGAGGACATCGCCGACCAGGTGGCTGGGCAAATCAAGCTTGAGCGTGCCGGAATCGCGGTCGAGGAAGCCCGCAAGGCAAAATTGCTGCTTTCGGTAGACCTGGAGGACAAGGATAAGAAGCTTGCCGAGCTGGAGGCGACGTTGAAGGCGCGCGACGAAAAGCTCACCGAGGCCCAGCAGCAACAGGCGGAATTCCTGAAAAAGCAGCGTGCGCTTGACGACGAAAGCCGGGAGATGGCGCTGACCATCGAAAGGAAGATCCAGGAGGGGCTGGACGCCGTTCGCGTCAAGGCGAGGTCGGAAGCGGAAGACGGGCTCAAAATGAAGGTCGCGGAAAAGGAAGAACAGATCGCAGGCATGCAGCGTCAGATTGAGGAGCTGAAGCGCCGTGCGGAACAGGGTTCCCAGCAGCTGCAGGGTGAAGTTCTGGAGCTTCAGCTGGAAGCCCTCATTGCCGGCCGGTTCCCGATGGACGTCATTGAACCGGTTGCCAAGGGTGAGTTCGGCGGAGATGTCCTGCACCGCGTCGTCGGACCGGCCGGCCAGCCATGCGGCGCCATTTTGTGGGAATCGAAACGCACCAAGAACTGGAGCCAGGGTTGGTTGGGGAAGCTCAGGGCTGATCGGCGGGCCGCAAAGGCGGACATTGCGCTTATGATCTCGGAAGCTCTGCCTGCCGGTGTGGAAACCTTCGATCTTCTGGACGGGGTCTATGTCGCCCATCCCAAATGCGCGATGCCGATCGCAATCATGCTGCGACAATCACTCATCGAGCTGGCGAACTCCCGCCTCGCCCAGGACGGCCAAGCCACTAAAATGGAGCAGGTCTATGGCTATCTGACCGGTCCGCGGTTCCGCCATCGCGTCGAGGCCATCGTCGAAAAGTTCTCTGATATGCAGGAGGACCTGGCCAAGGAACGCAAGGCCACAACACGCCTGTGGGCCAAGCGGGAGGCTCAAATACAAGGCGTAATCGAGTCGACCGCGGGGATGTACGGCGACTTGCAAGGCATCGCTGGAAAGGTGATGCAAGAAATTGACGGCTTGCAGGTCCTGGCCATTGAAACATCTCCGCCCGGTGCCGAATAGGCAATCGGTATGCAGCTCAACAGGAAAACGATTGGCAATCTGGAGCGGCTTCCCCAGACATACCCATCGGACTCCTCGGATAGGGTAAGCAAAAGAAGCCCGCCCACCCGAGGCAATCGTCGTGCCTAGCCGACAGCCTCTTATCTAAGGTCTTGACTCGTTAATCGCCATATGGCTATATAGTCATATGGCAATATATGGACCCACCGGCGACCGTCTGAGCAAGGCATTCTCGGCCCTCTCCGATCCCACGCGACGCGCGATCCTGGCCCGCCTTGCGACGGGCGAAGCCACGGTGTCGGAACTGCTGGCACCATTCGAACTCAGTCAACCCACGATCTCCAAGCATCTCAAGGTGCTGGAGGATGCGGGTTTCATCGAACGCGGACGTGATGCGCAGCGGCGACCGCGCAAGCTGGTGACAACGGCTCTCAAGGATATTGCCGACTGGGTAGAGCCGTTTCGCAGCCAATGGGAAGACAGGCTCGACAATCTGGATCGCCACCTCGAAAAAATGGGCAAAAAGGAGAAGTAGCATGCTGGCAGGGATCGCGAACACCGACCTGATACTCGACCGGGACAAGCACACGATCATTCTGACGCGCGTGCTTGCTGCGCCCTGTGAACAGGTCTTCGAGGCATGGACGCGGCCGGAGCATGTGGCATGCTGGTGGGATCCATCAGGCGAACCGCTCGCACAATGCGAGATCGACCTGCGTCCGGGAGGGGCCTTCAGGTTCGTCAACCGGCACCCCCCTGGCGCCAACCAGTTCGCTGGCGTCTATCGCGAGATCGCACCGCCGCGTCATCTCGTCTTCGAAGCAATGGGGGCGATCGGGCGTGTCATTCTCGACGAGACTGGCGGCAAGACGTTTTTGACGGTGAGGATCGAGTGCGGCTCGGCGGAACGGTTGGAGCAATATCTGAAAATGGGCATCGACACCGGAACGGCCAAGACATTGGACAACCTTGCCGCACATATTGGCGCGATGGCACAACGGACATCCAGCTCTCCGTCAACTGCTCCGAGCAGCGGCGAGTAATATTAGATGCAACAATCAATCTGGACAGCGGCAGATGCGGCTCTGGTGGCGTATGCCATCAGCTGCGTCGTTCTATGCCTTAATCTTCTGATGCTCTGGGCTTCCAGCGGGGCGATCCGCGCGAAGGGTGGCGTGGCAATCAATCCGGAGGATGGGGCTCGCTATGGTGTACCCGTGTCAGAAATTGACCCGCCAACTGTCGCGCGGCTCCTGCGCGCACACCGCAATGCCGAGGCCACGATCTATCCATTTCTGCTGCTGGGCCTGCTCTTTGTTTTCACGGGAGGAAAGGCAGCAATTGCAATTCCCATTTTCGCAATTTTTGTAGTCGCCAGGATCGTACATTCGATAGTCTATCTGAAGGCCATGCAGCCTTGGCGCACGATCGCTTTTGCAGTCTCCCTGCTCGCAATCGTTGTCCTGATGGGCGCCGTAGTCCACGATTTGCTCTTTGCCTGAGGTAGAACCGTATGTCAGTACCGAATCCAATCCTGTCGTTCACGGACGTCGTCGCCATCGAGGCCTGCGTGTCGACTAGCGAAAGACTGACGAGGACGTCTGTTTGGGGTCGAACTTGCCTATTGGGAGAGCGGACATTCGCGGACCGCCACACTGCTATAGTCAATGCTATGGATCGACTCCAGCACCTGGTGCACGCGCGGCGGCCGTGATGATTTTGTCGGGATCGTCGGTCCAGACGAAGGGCTATGACTGCAGCTTGTGGTCGATGACGAAGCGGTTGATAGCGGAAACCAACCTGCCCTCAACACAGGACTGGTGATAGCCGGCGCACCGCCTGTCGTGCTGCCGCCATCGGTGCTCTTCGTTTTCTGAAGCGCTTTTTCGTGGACTCAATCGTAAGAGCATCGTCAGGGCGACCTGCGGTTTTCCACTATTATGATCGGCTCGTGCCCGAATTTTCTACCAACGTCGCCGCGATTCGAGTATTAGGTTCGACTTATGGAGCGTCGACACGCCATCCGAAGGATCAAGGACGGGCTTTGGGAGGTCTATGACATAGACAATGAAAAGGTTGTCTTCGTGGACAGCGTAGCTCTGACCAATTTGCGGGACGAAGAGGCACTCGATGCATTGGAGTTGCTAATGGGTGGATTTCTTGTTGCGAGCAGGTTTCCAAGGCTCGCTTGATGGTTTCTCCAGGAACGCGCACGTCAGGCGAAAGCGCCTCAAGCCTCTCATTGTGGGTTCCATCAGAACCGCAGGGCACGAGTTTCCAGCGCCGGTTGCCCTGCGGCGGGAGGTTGGGGTGGCACCAAGCAGGCAGGAAGGACATCGCCATTACGCACCGATTTACGCGGCAAATCTTGGCTCGGGAACTCCCGTCACGCCGAGGCCGGTGATGGCAAAAAGGCTGCCTCGTAAAACTCCGTCGCCCGGAAAGCGCGGCAGCGGCGGCTTGGCCATCGAAGTGACGTACAGGGTGTCGAGCCTCGGCCCGCCGAACATGACGCTGGTGATCTTCTTGACGGGCATGTCGATGATGCGATCAACGCTGCCGTCGGGCGCGTAACGCACCAGCCTGCCGTCATAGACCAGCGCGTTCCAAAGGAATCCTTCCGCATCGACGGTCGAGCCGTCAGCCGCCCCGCCCCGGCTGGTATCGACACGCGTGAAGGTGCGCCGGTTGGTGGCGGCACCGGTTGCGATGTCGTAGTCGTAGGCCCAGATCTCGCCGGTCCAGGTGTCGGCGAAATAAAAGGTGCGGTCGTCCGGGCTCCAGCACGGACCGTTCGAGCAGATGATGCCGGAATCTATTCTGGTAACCGAGAAATCCGGATCGAGCCGGTAGAGTCCGCCGGAGGGTCCCTCTTCCATCGTGTCCATTGAGCCGGCGAAGAAGCGGCCGCGCCGGTCGACCTTGCCGTCATTGAGCCGGTTCATCGGCCTGTCCGGCTCCGGATCGTGAATCGGCGTCACCTCGCCGGTGGCGAAATCAAGCAGATGGAAACCGCGCTGCAGCGATACCACCGCGCCACCTCCGTCCTTGCGCAATGCCATCGAACCGATCTTCATCGGCACGTCCCAGCAACGGATCTCGCTCCCGTCGGCGGTTGCCCGAAACACACGCCCGTCGAAACTGTCGATCCAGTAGAGGCGCTCCTGTTCAACGTCCCACAGCGGTCCCTCGCCCAGCGTGGTCTTCACGTCCACCACGACTTCGATCTTCATGCCGTCCTCCTCTGTTCGAACCTTGCAGAAACCGGTCAGAACGCGACCTGATCGCCGCCCTTCAATGACAGGATTTCGCGGGCCTCGTCGGGCGTTGCCACTTCCATGCCGAGGCCTTCGACGATCTTGCGGGCGAGCACCACCTGCTCGGCATTCGACTTGGCAAGCCTGCCCCTACCGGCCCAAAGACTGTCTTCGAGCCCAACGCGAATGTTGCCGCCAAGCGCTGCCGATTGTGCCGCGATGCGCAACTGGCTGGCGCCCGCACCCAGCACCGACCAGCGGAACTGGTCGCCGAACAGGCGATCGGCGGTGCGCTTCATATGGGCGACGTCTTCCGGGTGCGTGCCGATGCCGCCGAGCAGGCCGAACACCGACTGCACGAAGAACGGCGGCTTCACCAGCCCGCGATCGGCGAAATGGGAGAGGTTATAGAGATGGGCGATGTCGTAGCACTCGAACTCGAAGCGCGTCCCATTGTCGTAGCAGGTTGCCAGTATGTATTCGATGTCCTTGAACGAGTTGCGGAAGACCAGATCACGCGTCGCTTCCAGATGCGGCTTTTCCCAATCGAACTTGAACGTCTCGTATTTGTCGGCGAGGTGATAGAGCCCGAAATTGATCGAGCCCATGTTGAGCGAGGCGACCTCCGGCTTGAATTGGGCGGCGGGGCGCACACGCTCCTCCACCTTCATGTACGGACTGCCGCCGGTGGTGATGTTGATGGCGGCATTGGTGCCTTGCTTGACGCGCGGCAGGAAACGCGCGAACGCCTCTGGCGTCTGGTCGGGCTTGCCGGTCTGGGGGTCGCGGGCATGCAGATGCAGGATCGCCGCACCCGCCTCCGCCGCCGCGATCGCCTCGCGCGCGATCTGGTCCGGCGTGATCGGTAGATAAGGCGACATAGTCGGCGTGTGGATCGCCCCCGTCACCGCGCAGGTGATAATGACCTTGCCGCTGGGTTGCTGGGCGCCGGGCTTGCGGCTTGTTTGCGTCATTGTCCAAACTCCTGATCCGACTTTTTCTTGTGCGCCGCCAGCGCCATCAGCCGGCGGTCGCGCCAGACCTGCCGTTCGCCGAGTTCTTCCCGCGGCAGGCGCTTGCGGCGCTCGGCCTCGATCGTCTCCATGACCTCGCCGGCCCAGTCGACGCGGCGCAGCATCTGCGGGAAGATGTTGGAATAGATCGCCTGATAGCGCTCGACATAGTCGCGCACACCACCCGGTGCATTGAGGTCGACCGTCTCGAACGGACCCATGAACGACCAGCGCAGCGCCAGCCCGTCGCGCAGGCCAGTGTCGACGTCCTCGACGCTGGCATAGCCGTCGGCGACGAGCCGAAACGCCTCCTCCAACAGCGCGCCTTGCAAGCGGTTCATGATGAAGCCGTCGAGCTCGCGCTTCATCACCAGTGGCGCATGGCCCGCCTCGACAAGAAACGCGCGGGTCCTTTCCACCGTTTCGGCGGAGGTCCATGGCGCCGGCACCACCTCCGCTGCCGGGATGAGATAGGGCGGATTGATCGGGTGCACGACGAGGCAGCGATGGCGCCCCTCAAGATGATCGGTGAATCTCGACGGCAACAGCGCCGAGGTGGAACTGGCGATCACCGCCTGCGGACCGGAAAGTGCGTCGATGCGGGAGAACACGTCACGCTTCACCTCGAGGTTTTCCGGCGTGTTCTCCTGGACATGGACGGCATCGGCCAGGGCCTCGCCAAGCTCCTCCACAATGGTGATGCGGCCAAGCACGGTATCGACCGCCTGTCCCCGCAGCAGATCGTTGGCGGCAAGGTCGCCGAGCACCCCAGCGATATAGTCGCGCGCACCGCTGGCCGCGGCCAGCGCCTGGTCCCACATGCGCACATCATGGCCGGCACGAGCGAAGCTGATCGCCCACGCTCGCCCGATGAAGCCGCTTCCGACAATTGCTACGTTCGCCATGATCTCCCCCCTCAGAGTGTCTCGACGTTGCCGTCGACGCCGAGCGACTGGCCGGAAATGTTGATGCCCGCATCGGAAAGCAGGAAGGCCACCATCGCCGCGACATCGTATGGACTGGTCATGCGGCGCAGCGAGATGTTCTGCAGATAGCGTTGTGTCATCTCCTCGTTTGAAACGCCGAGCTGCTTTGCCCGGTCGGCAATGACCTTGTCGATGCGCGGCCCTTCGATGATGCCGGGCAAGATGGCATTGACCCTGATCCCATGCGGTCCGAGTTCCTTGGCAAGGCTCTGGGTCAGGCCGACAACGCCGAACTTGGCAGCCGAGTACGGCGTGCGGAACGCGTAGCCATGGCGGCCGGCGGCCGAAGACATCGAGACGATCGAGCCGCCGCCCGCCGCCTTGATCAGCGGCACGGCACGGCGCGCGCACAGGAACTGGCCGGTCAGGCAGATATCTATGCAGCGCCGCCAGTCTGCCGGATCGATCTCATCGACCCCGCCGGTCGGCCCGGCAATGCCGGCATTGTTGATCAGGGCGTCGAGCCCGCCGAGCTTCTCCTTTATGGTCTCGAACAGCCGGTCGACATCGTCGTCGCGTGAAACGTCCGCTTTGACTGCGCCGGCGAGTGTGAGCCTCTCTGGAGCGGCGGCCAGCGCCTCGTCGGAAATGTCGCAGATCACGACACGCGCGCCGAGCCTCGACAGCGTCTCGGCAATGGCAAAGCCGATGCCGCCGGCGCCCGCCGTGACCAGCACGCGTTGGCCTTTGAGCCCGGTCAGGAATTCGTCCGCCGATGCCGGTGCGCTGGAGCTCATTATTCCATTCCTTTCATTGAATCCGCCTTTCGCGCAGCGCCATGACCGCAGCGAGCACCACCAACCCGAACAGGATCGCCCGCGTTGCATAAGGCAGCGTCGTGCCGGCGAGCAGCATCTGCAACGCCGTCAAAAGCAGCACGCCCCCCAGCATTCCGAGATAGTGGCCGCGCCCGCCGGTGATCAGCGCACCGCCGACGACGACTACGGCGATCGAGGGCAGCAGATAGTCGTCACCCATCCCGAGGCTGGCCTGGCCGGAAAAGCCGGTCAGCATGATGCCGACGAGCCCCGCGCAGACCGCCGACAGCACATAGACGAGGATGAGCGTGCGCCCGACCGCGATGCCGGAGAGCTGGGCCGCGCGCAGGCTGTTGCCGATGCCATAAACCCGGCGGCCAAAAGGGGTGCGGCCAAGCAGCAGCACGGCAAAGACGACGAAGGCGATCATGAACAGCACCACCGGCGTCACAACGAATACCTTCCCGGTCATGAACCAGCGCAGCATCGGCGAGGAGAAGCCGGCCGGCGTACCCTGCGAGTAAAGCAGCGCGACGCCTTGCAGAATGCCGTTGGTGGCCAGCGTCATCACGATCGGCGAAATGCCGAGGAAGACGATGCCAATGCCGTTGGCAAGACCGATCAGGCAAGCTGTGAGCAGCACCGCCGGCAGCGCATAGGCAAGCGCACCATCCGAGCCGTTGACCATGCCGGCAAGCAGGATGCCCGAGAGACCGATCGTCCACGGTACAGACAGGTCGAGCCCGCCGGTGAGGATTACGCTGCCTTGCCCAAGCGCCAGGACGGCGAGGAAGCTCGACAGCACGAAAAGCGAGTTCCAGTAGGTGACGTTGACGATGGCGCGTCCGAGCCAGATCTGGGTGACGATCACGACGACGGCCAGGCAGACATAGGCCGGCAGCGCATAACGCAGCGTCTCGGCATTGCGTATATGGAAGGCCGGCTGCGGCGCCTGCTGATCGTCGGTGCTGCCACGCGCGATCCATAGCCGCCGGTCGGTGCGATCGATCTGCGAGGGCAGCATTCCGGCGCGCCATGCGGCCGACCGCGCCCGCAGCGCACGCAGTTGGCGGGCGAGCACGGAGCCATGCGACAGCGAGCCGGCAAGCACGGCAAGGATCAGGATCGTGCCCTCGGCGATCGTCGAATAATAGGCCGAGACGTTGAGTACGAGCAGGATGTTGACGACCATCATCAGGATGTAGGCGCCAAAGACGGTGCCAACCGGCCCGCCTTGACCGCCGCCCAGCCTTGTACCGCCGACGACGACCGCCGCGAACATCGACAGCAACAACGGGTCACCGACGAGCGGATCGCCGCTGCCCGTCTGTGCGCTGATGAAGACGCCGGCGAGCCCGTAGCAGCCGCCGGCTATGACATAGACCAGGAAGCGCACGAGAACGACGCGCACGCCGACTGAAGCGGCCGCGTCCGGATCGCTGCCGACGGCATAAAGCGCCGTCCCGAAGCGTGTGCCTTTTAGCCAGAACCAGCCGAGCAGGACGACGCCGATGGCCACCAGCGGCATCGGTATCCAGCCGGCGATAGCATCACCGAGATAGAAGGCGCCAAGATCGGGCGAGACGAAGCCGCCCGGCTTGTCCATGACCAGCAGTGTTACCCCCTGCAGGATGAACATGGTCGACAGCGTGACGACGATTGGCTGCATGCGCAGGACGGCGATGAAGAAGCCGTTGAAGGCGCCGACCAGCATGCCGACCCCAATTCCGGCCAAGGTCCACAGCGCGACACTGGTGCCGGTCGCCATCGGATCCATACCTTTTGCCAGGACGACATTGACCAGCGAGATCACCGCGCCGGCGGACAGGTCGAAACCGCCGGACAGGATGACCACCGTCTGGCCGATCGCCGCCAGCGCCGAGGTGGCGCCGCCGCTGGAGAGAAACGAAATGTCGAAATAGGTGAGCCGCCCGGCACTGACCAGATCGACGATGAGCAGGAGCACCGCAAAGACGATCGCCGCGATGATCGCGCCGCTGTGCCGCGCGAGAAGCCGCGTCAATGTCGCGGCCGGTGCCGCGGCGGGCAAACTCGTCACGCTCATTCCGCCGCCTCCCGGACCAACTCGCCTTGCCCCAGCGCCGGTCGCATGATCGCGCCTTCCGTGATGTGGTTGCCGGCAAGCTCCGCCACCAGGCGACCGTCATAGAGGACGAGCACTCGGTCGCATTGATGGACCAGCTCGGGAATTTCGGTTGAATGCAGAAGGATCGAGCCGCCGGCCGCCACATAGTCGCGCATCATCACATAGAGCTCGTGCTTGGTGCCGACGTCGATGCCGCGGGTTGGGTCGAAGAGCAGCAGGATGCGGCTCTCGGCGACCAGCCATTTGGCGATGGCGATCTTCTGCTGGTTACCGCCCGAAAACGCCCCCGCCCTCGTCCACATGGCGCGGTGGTCGACCTCGACCGCCGAGAAGGCGGACTGGACGGCCCGCGCCTCCTCGTGCCTGCTGATCAGGCCAAATCGGGTAAAACGCGCGACGACCGGCAGCGATACGTTTTGCCGGCCCGAGAGCTTCAGGAACAGGCCTTCGGTCTTGCGGTCCTCCGGCACCAGCCCGATCGCCATGTTGGCCTTGAGCGCATCGGCGGGCGAGCCGAGCCACACTTCGCGCCCGTCGACCAGTATATGGCCGCGCTCGATCTCGGCCATGCCGAAGCAGGCGAGGAACAGGTCGAGCTGGCCCATGCCCTGAAGCCCGGCAATGCCGAGAATCTCGCCCTTGCGCAGGTCGAAACCGACGCCGTCGAGCTTCATGCCGGTCTTGAGATCGCGTACGCCGAGCACCGGCGGACCGAAGACCGCCTCGCTTTCGGGTTTCGGCGGAAAGGTCTGGGCGATGCTGCGACCGATGATCTTTTCGATCACTTCTCCATCCGGGACGTCGGCCACCGGCGCCGTCACGATGTGACGGCCGTTTCTGAGAATGGTCAGCGTGTCGCAGAAGGCCCGCACCTCTCGTATGCGGTGGGTGATGAACACGACCGTCGTGCCGGCGGCGTTAAGTCGCGCGATGATGCCGCCCAGCCACTCGACATCGCCGCCCGACAGCGTCGAGGTCGGTTCGTCGAGCAGGAGGATGCGCGGCTTGCGATAGAGCGCGCGCGCGATTTCGATCTTCTGGCGGACGGCGAGATCGAGGGTTGCGACCTCGGCGTCAAGATCGACCGAAAAGCCGAGATCTGAAATGTGCTGGCGCACCGCCCTGCGCGCGCTCGCCCGCCTGATCAGGCCGCTCGAGCCGACAGGCGCGTAGGGCAGCAGCATGTTGTCGAGAACGCTGAGATCGCGCACCAGCGTCATTTCCTGGAAGGCTGTCTGCACGCCTTTGGCGTGCGCGGCGCGCGGCGAACCGAGTGGCGCCGGTTCACCAAGAATGGTGATTTGCCCTTCGTCGGGCCGCACCAGTCCCGACAGCAGCTTGACGAGCGTCGACTTGCCGGCACCGTTTTCGCCGAGCAGCGCGTGCACGCTGCCCGAAACGATCTCAAAGGAGACGCCATCGAGGGCGACCGTCGCACCAAACGCCTTGCGGACGCCCTCTATGCCGACAGCTGTCGATTGCGCTGACATCATGATCCCAGTCCCGGCCTGCACGGGGTGCGTGGGAGGGCCTCCAAAGCACCCCAGGCCCCATTCGGAGAGCCTTACTCCTCGGGCTGGCCGACAAGGGCGGCCGCGAGACCGATTTCAGGTGTCTGGTCGGAGAAGATCGAGGCGAACCAGCCGGGGTTGGAGACCAGCGACGGTTTGAAGGCGTTACAGCCAGCCTTCATCTCTGCCCAGGTGCCTTCGTTACAAAGCTTTATCGTGTCGTTGGTGACGACCGGCAGTGGCAGGATCGTCTTCTTGGCAACCTCCTTGCCGTCAAGTGCCTCGACTGCAAGCTTAAGGGCAAGCGCGCCGGAATAGGGCGGCGATGCATAGGAGATACGCGGCGCGCCGAGCGGCGCATAGGGAGAGGCTGCGCCCTCGACCTCCGTGCCCTCCGGCAGCATCTGGATGCGCCCGCCATTGGAGCCCTCGCCGGCGCAAGGCAGCAGTTCGCTGCTCTTCTTGCCGGCCTCGAGCTGCATGGAATTGGCGGTGAAGCAGCCGACCTGCATCCACAGCCCATTTATGTCGTCCCAGCTGCGCGTCGCCAATATCTTGGAAAGTTCGGTGCGGGCCACCGCCTGGCTCCACATACCGACAGCCTCGCCCACGATCTTGATGTCGGGATGCTTGGCAAACACCTCCTTTGCGGCCTTGGTGCGCAGATCGTCGACCGAGGTGCCGGGAACGCCGGTCACTGCGATGATGTTGCCCTTGCCATTGAGCTTCTTGACCAGCCACTCCGCCGTCACGCGGCCAGCCTCTTCCTGATCGATATGGACGTTGTAGGCGCAGGGCTCTGTGATCTCGGCATCGTAGGCAAACACCTTTACCCCCTTGTCGCAGGCGTTCTTCACCACCTGGTTGAGCGCTGTCGGCGAGATCGGGAAGATCACGATGGCTTCGGCACCTGCCTGCACCATCGCGTTGATCTGCTGGATCTGGCGCTGTGCGTTCGGCCCGGCCACCTGAACCTGGAGGTCGACCTTGTCGGCCATGCTCTTGTGCGACGCCATCGCCTTGACCATGTTGGCGGCCTCGGCCTGCCAATCATTGCCGATGAAGCTCATGCTGAGAAATATTTTGTGCTTTCCGGCCGCCTCGGCCGCCGACATCCCAAAGGCGCAAACAGCCATGCCGGCAAGCAGCGCGAGCCGCCGGGCTTTCGATCCGATACCCATTCGAAACTCCTCCCAATTCAGACGACCAAATGCCTCCCAAGGGCACGAAACGTGCTCCTTGTCATTCGACGCAGCTGACCGTATCATGATTTGATCAAAGATCAATGATGAAATGCTAATGGGTAAAAGCCGGATACGCCGGCGCTTGACGCGGCAATCCGAACCTTGCATTCCGGGCACAGGCGCCGGGTAGGACAAGAGCGTCGCCGTTTGGGGAAAGGTAGGCACAGATGGCTGGGGCGGCATTCAGGAAGCCGGGCGTCGAGATTACGCCGCTGTCCAGGGAAACCCTGCAGGACAGGGTCTACCGGCACGTCACCGAGTTGATCCTCGACGGCAGTATCGTTCCAGGTGAAATGGTGACGGTGCAGAGCCTCGCAGACGCTTTCGGCGTCAGCCCGATGCCGGTTCGCGAGGCACTGCGGCGTCTGAGCGCCGCCAACGCATTGATGGTGGTTTCTGGCCGTTCGATCGGTATCCCGGCATTAAGCCGCGCGCGACTCATCGATCTCAGGAACGTCAGGTTTGAGATCGAGGCGATCGCCGCCGCATGGGCGGCCGAGCGAATGGACGATCCCAGCGTGGCGCTGCTGCGCCAGCATCTGGACGCACTCGAACAGGCCAATGCCGCCGGCGACGTCAAATCCTACCTCAGGGCCAACTACGCCTTTCATTTCTCCATCTATCGAGCCGCGGGTTCGGAAAACATGCTCAACATCATCGAGAACCTGTGGCTGCAGATCAGTCCCTATTTCAACATGCTGCACGATTCTGGAAACTATTCGACCGCCAACCAGCACCATCAGCAGATGTTTGCAGCGCTGCGAGACCGCAACGCGGAAGCTGTCCGGGCCGCGGTTCGCGCTGACATCGACGCGGCTTTCACAGTGCTGATCAAACTGCTGAAGTAACATTCAGGTCGCCACAAGCGACATGCCGCCTCCATTGCTGATCAGACTTCCAGTTCTTTTTCCGCCCACTCCGCGAACTCTTCCAACTTGTCGAGCAAGCTCTCGGCTTCGGGTAGTGATTTTGCCCTGATTCCGTATTGAGCTTCGTCCTTCTCATGGAGAATGCTCCGCAACCGGCTGGCCTGCGCTGCAGGAAGGCGATTTCCAAGCGCATCGCGCATGGTTTTCACCACGGCCGCATGATCCGCGCGGTTGATCGTTCCTGCAAATCGGGCAGTGAGCGCACGGCGTATGCTATTGCCGCATTCACGATCTGCGACATAGCCGGATTGCCGATGTTACCCGTTTCAGACATTGCACCTCCAAACGGGCAGCCTTCAAATATGAGCGGGCGATGCGCAATCGCTCCTCGCCAAAGCCTGTCTCGACTACTTTCGTCGCACCTCTTCTGGTCATGCCAACGCCTTCTGGCGAGTTTTTGTTGCGAGTTCGTCCGGGCGTGGACCCAAGACGAGCAGGGCATTTGCTTCGACGCCGCCCCACCAAGGGTCTCCCGTGCTCGACAGCCTCGCCACATCCTGCGGAGTGAGTCCCACCACCGAGGGATTGAAGCCAAGCTCTTCACCGTGGGTCACCAGTGCCTCACGGATCTCTTGGAGCGCGCTTTCTAGCTTTTCGGATGGCGTAACCACTGCGATGTCGAGATCGCTGTCTGGACGGTCCTCGCCCCTCGCCACGCTGCCGTAAATCCAGGCCGCGAGTACGTTCGGCCGAACTGCGGAGACCGCCTCAGTGACTAAAGCGCGAATGTTGGAATACCTAAGCGCCTCCTGCTCAAAGAGGGCTTCCAGTGATGTCGCCAGTGGATGGCGATCATTCAACCGATAAAGACGAGCCCTGCCCGTTCCCTCTGAAGATACGATGCCAATCCCCTCCAAGGTTGCGAGAGCAGACCACACGCTTGCCCTCGCAAGCCCGCTACGAGCCGCAAGCACGTCGACTGCCGGATATCAAATCTGATGTTTTGTTTTCTAAACAGATGTCCTGTTATCTGAGCCTTGGCGGCTGCTGCGCCGCAATCACCAATGTATCCGAAAGATGTTGATCGCCACGTTCATCCAGTCCATCGTAGGAGCAAGAGCAAGATGCCGCTCTATCTTATCCATTTCATTATCTTTTTTTTCCTTCAGTCCGTCCAATGCCCGGTCGGAAAGACTGAGTATTTCGTCAGACGGCGCTTACTCAGACATAACCTATTTTACGATTGCGCCGCCGCGACCGAAAGCCATTTGGCCACATCACATCTCTCAATGCACACACAGTGCACACGAAAGCCAACGCAGGGCCAAATCATGAATCGTTAACCGGCAAGGACGGCTTGGCGGTAGGTCGGGTTCATGAGGTCTTTGAGGCGCTTACGCTTGAGCGAGTTTGAAGGCTCGCGACGGAGCATGTTGAGCACCCCGCGGCGGATCATGGCGAGGTTGCGCGCCGAATGGTCTTTACGGACGCGGCTCTCGTCTTTGCCGTGCGACAATCAAGGCAACACGCGCTCTCAACTTGATTGTCGCGCGGCACTGCGTCCCTTGCCCTGTTCGACGCAGATAAGCATGCGTGTCGAGTCGATGTCGTCGATCTTGAGTTGCGCGACTTCGGACACGCGCAGGCCCGCGCCATAGGCGACGCCAAGTGCCGCCTTGTACTTGATGCCTTGATGCTGGATGCGGCTTCGAGCAGCCGCGCCGCTTCCTCCACGCTCAGCACGTCGGGCAGCTTGCGCTGACACCTCATGATCACCAGCGCACGCGCCAGATCCCGACGCTTCAGCGTCACGAGGGACAGGAACGGCAGTGCCGAGACCGCGCCATTGATCGTCGCAGAGCCGACGCCGCTCTCATGCTGATGCAGCTGGAATCGACGGATGTCCTCAGCCGTCGCAGTGTCGGGCGAGCGGCCAAGGAACACAGCGAAGCGCCGGACGTGACGAACGTAGTCCTGCTGGGTATGGGAGCCCAGGCCACGCATGAGCATGTCGTGCTGCATGCGCTGGCGAAGCGGAGAGATTGGTGCATCGGTCGACAGGGTAGCCATGGCGAGTTCCTCTCGCGAAGGCAGAAGTTAAAGGTTCAAATCCTGTCGGGTGCAGCATTGCACAGTTCGCTTGCCGACAACTATTCCTGCTGGAATTGACAGGGCCAATCTTCAGGCCTCGTCAAGCCAGAAGGCAACTCGGTCCGGGCGTCTCCGCAAGCCATGTTGAGCTGCCACTGGGACAGACCCGCCGAATTGGAAAGATCGACGCCCTCGATACGGGTCAGAAAGAAAAAGGCGCGGTCAAAGTCTATCGGCGCGGTGAACGTCGCTCCTCGGAAGTCCGCCCGTGCGAGATTGGCAAACGAGAAGCGGCTGCCGCTGATATCGGCGTCATGGAACTGCGCACGCCCCAATTCTGCCTTTGTGAAATCAACATTGGTCAGATTGGCGCCCTGGAAATTCGAGCGCTGTATTTCCGCGCTCGCAAACACAGCGCCCTGCGCGTCCATACGGCTGAAGTCGGTCCTGTAGGCCTCGATTCTGTCGAACCGGGCGCCTTTGGCGGTCGAGTCGGCCAGGGAAGCACGCACAAGCGTTGCCTTCTCAAGATTTGCCGCAAGGAGATTGCTGTTCCTGAGGTCGGTCGAAGTGAAATCAACACCGAACAGGTTCGCCCCGCTCAGGTCTTGTCCTTCTAGGATGAGAAGCTTCTTGTCACACTCGTGCCAATTGACGCCAGGCGTCGCGGCTGCGTCGCAATTGTGAGCAGCAGTGGCGTTCTGCCAAGCAAACACAGTGCAAACCGCTAGAACCAAGCCGGATGCGCCGTAAGCTCTGGTTCGCCTCAAAGTCATTGTTGCTGGACCTCTGCTACTCGCCGACACTCAACCTTACCACATCTGCTGACACTCGAGCCACCGTGACCACCGCCGTCACAGTTAGCGCATTTCTCATATTCAAGCTTTGATGTTGATCAACCGATCAACCCGCGCGTAGGGCGCGATTTGCGAGCGCCTCCCCATATCATCGGAGGCCAGCAGAGATTCATTTGTCACCGGCCAGGCGCATCATTCCGTAGGTATGCTTGACTAAGCCGAGGAGAGCGGTCGTTCAGGCTGGCGAAGTCCCTCCGCTCTGGACGTTTGTCTCGTTAATTGGGAGCCTGCTCGGATGCTGACCGCCACCGCCGCCGTCCGCTGCCGACAAGCGTGAATCCGCTCGGTTCCGCACCGATCGGTACTTCCCGACGGCGAGGTTGACCCGGCACGGGGTGCTCGTCGCATATCCTAATTCCGCTGTCGCATGAATCCCACGACTTCGCTTAGCGAAGCCGAAGTTGATCTCTGCCATCTCCCAGCTCGAAGCATCAACCCCGCATATTTGTGTCGTAAGCTGACGTGCCGCGAATACGCCTTTTTCGGTTGGCGGGCTTTATGGCGGACGCGCAATCTATTCTTGTATTTTTATCAACGTAAACAATGTCGTATGGCGGAGAGGGAGGGAGAAGAACCCGGAAACCCTCGCACAACGCTTTCAAAGACTTAGGCGAGATCGCAGACCTGGAAGCTCACGAAACTGTACCAGAACTCTGTACCAGGTACAGTGGAATGTGCGCAGTTGCGCTTTTGATTCTTCATCAAAATTTCCACCAATTTTCGCACGGCGGAGCGGCTTTGTTTCGGCTCGGAACCGTCGTCGGCTCGAAATTCAGGTGAGTTCACTGCTGCTTCTTAACGTAGTCTGGTCCAGTATTATGGCGCAACCGCCACAAGAATTGCCGACCCAGCAGCCACACATATCATTCCGGTGAACCGGCATGATCAGGTTTTTCATATGCGCGCAGCGCGTAGCGTTGGCCGCGACCTTACTTGGACTCGCTGGGCTTTTGGTAGTAGCGCCAGTAGCCAGCGCCACCGACCGAAACGTTTTTTTGCGAAGTTTTTGGGGGGGAAACTGGAGTGAGATTTATGCGATAGGCAAACTGGGAAATCCACCGCTCGCCATAAATTGTTTCTCCGAAAATGGGAGAAAACTCGACCTCCCCCCAAACAAAGAGTTGTTCATCTTTGCTTGCCTCCAGCCGATTAAATTCTTCTGCATTCAAAACGCGATCCCCGTACGTGTCGCCCGCAGGTTGGGGCGCGCCGGGAGGGAGAAGGAACCCATTGTTATAAGAGCCGCCGCGCGCGTTCTCCTTCACGGCATCAATAATGCCGGGCTCGTTTCCACTCCGCGCAGGTGCGAAGTGCAGCCGAGTAGTATGTATAAAGCCGGGCGTTTTGCCGAAATTTTGGAAGAAGATTCTGAAGCGAGGTCTGTGCGTCGGCCCTTTGTCTTTGATAAATTCGACCCTTCTTACAACGATATTAGCCATCTCCGATTGTTTGAGAGATTCGAGTTGCTTTTCGCCAGCGATCCCCAAATCTCGGGTGGACGTCCAGAGGGTAAAGGTGAACGCAGCGATGGCCAGCGTGGCCAGCGCGGTAATAAGCCCGTCGTTGTTATCGAGAAATTCTCCGAGCTTAATGACAAGGAAAAGAGCGAGGCTATGAGTGGCGCACTTTTCATTTTGTTGGCTGGCCGTTTTTTCGCAAATATCGCCCGTAAGACCTGACTGCCATGCTGCCAGGAGAAGCAATCCAAGAACAATAGTAACAACCGCGATTGTCTTTAGCGGCGTAGGTTTCAGCATTCCCCGATCCCCCGACCTGAAGAATTAGATATCTTCTAGTTTGACACCTTCACTGCCGGTGGCCGCAAGGGCAGCAAGAAAGAAATGCGCGGAAACCGTCGCACGGGCAAGCTTATTGGCAATGCTAGCCTTTGTTTCGTTGAAGCCGTGTTCTTTGAGCCGTTCGGCCAGTTCGTCATATGTCAGATCGGCTCGCTTTAGCTCGACCTTTAGGTGACGCGCGGCTCGTTCGGCCCATTCTTTCTCAGTGGTAGCGAATCCCATGTGATCTCCAATCTCATATTCGAGTACTCGTTATCATATACGATAATTTCATGTTGACCATGATACTATATCCGATAAGGTGTTCTCAGAAACGGGGAACACCATGTCGCAACATTTCCTCCTCTCTTCGGCTGCCAAGACCCTGAGCCTCGCTCAGGTCTTCCGAACGACCGATGCGCAGGCGGAAGAGATGTTCCGCAAGGTCCGTTGGGCTGAGACGAATGGCGAGCCGGTTTGCCCGTCATGTGGCGGCGTTGACGCCTACGATTGCCGCCGCCCGAAGGTGCGAGCCGCTTCCGTTGCCGCGCTTGCCAGAAGGATTTCAGCATCACCTCGGGCACGTTGTTCGCCTCGCACAAGTTGCCCTTGCGCGGCTACCTCGCCGCCATCGCGATCTTCTGCAATGGGGTGAAGGGCAAGAGCATGTGGGCTATGTCCCGCGACCTGGGCCTATCCTACAAGACCGCTTTCGTCCTTGGCCACAAGATGCGCGAAGCCATGGCTGAGGAAATGAAGGGCCGGACCATCGGCGGCGTTGGCAAGGTCGCTGAGGTTGATGGTGGGCATTTTGGCGGCTACGTGAAGCCGGCCAACCGCAAGGAAAACCGTCTTGACCGTCGCTATCTGCAAAGCAAGAGCGGCAAGCGCAAAGCAGTCATCATTCGAGAGCGCGGCGGCAATTCCCTGCCGGCAGTCTTCGGCACGGAAGGTGCGGCGCTCAATTGGATCAAGTCGCGGATCGCCGAAGGCACGGTCGTCAACGCTGACGAAGGGGCAGCATGGAATGGCTTGCATTCGCGCTTCGAAATGAAGCGTATCAACCATCAAGAGGCGTATAGCGCGGACGGCGCTTGCACCAACATGGCCGAGGAATATTTCAGCCGTCTACGTCGCGCCGAAATTGGCCACCACCATCATATCGCTGGCGTCTATCTACTTCGCTACGCTCAGGAAGCTGCATGGCATGAGGACAACCGACGCAACACCAACGGCGAACAAGTCCAGCGCATCGCCGGCAACGCCTTGAAGCGGAAGCCCTCAGTCGATTTCACCGGCTATTGGCAGCGGCGCAAGGCGGCCTAGTCGGCAGTCCTACGGCTTATTTGCGAGATAATATTTGAGCGCCCAAGGCGCGACGAATTTTGAAGTGCCGATGCCGCGGCAGACCCTCTTGAAGTGTTTTTCATCGAGGTCCGGCTTCACCGAATAGAGGTTTTTGTCGACAAGTTTTGCAATCACGGCGGCCTTCTTTTGGTCGGCCAAGCGATACAAAACAAAACTCGCATGCTTGATGAATACGTGCTCGCCACCCGCGAACTCACACGACTTGTCGTAGAAGACGCCTTCTTTGACGCTTGAGACAGAGAAAAGAAGGTGAAAGCCGTCCTTGCATTTCTTCGTCACGACAATAAAAAGGTGCTTGCCGGGACCAGATGGGACTAGAAGAGTTCCAGTTGGGTACGGCACATAACTCATACAATTTGGCGAATAGCCTTTGCCAGATGCCGACGATCGCGAATGTTGTCAACGAGTGCCTTCACATCAGGCTTTCCCAGATACTCAAACACCTCTTCGTGAGTAATCTGGCAAGACGAGCCCTTTGGGTCCTCCCACTCGGGTACATTCTTCTTCTGGTGTGTCCAGTCACGGAGCCTGTACCGGTCAAAGGTCTTGAACTTTTCCCATAGTTCGCCAAGAAGTTCCATCTCAGCAGCGCTAAGATTTTCGAGATTGGCTAGTGTGACACCATCCGCGACGGATACGTCATAGCCCTGCCTAGGCGCGACAAACTTGGGCCATGTATCGTCCTCGGCGTCGCCGTTAATCAGGTTCAATGTGATGGATGTGACCGGCCCGTCAGGCATCGAAACGAGATGATCGTAAAACATCGGCTCGTCGTAGCGGCTCATGAAGCCGCGTTCCGCCAGGTACAGAAGTTTCGCGAGTTTCAGGACATTTATTTTGCCGCCAGATTTCAGCGCAAAGAACGCAGCAGCCTGTGCCGCCTTCACAACATCATATCCTGGCATTAACATCCCGCTGCGCTCCATTCTCCGGCCCCATATCCGAAGAAGTCTCCCGTGAGCTTCGAGTCGGGACAGTATGCCGGATATGATATGCACACAATATGGTGTTATTGTGCAGTGCGGCAAAGATCCCGCGTCGCACTATCCTGCCAACATTGTGTCACAAGACATTAAGGAACCGTTTTGGGGCCGGTCAGTTCCCCCGCCAGCATCCAGCGGCGCGGACGCCCCTCATGCAGGGTCACGTCCTTATTGTTCAGAAGCGATGCGCTGACAGCGCCCGTACAGGCGGTGCGTCTCGGCCATCGTCGGCGCTTTCACGCCCTTGGACTGAAACAAGGCCATCGCAACGTCCTCAGCGCTCATCGGAGCCGTGGCGGTCCTCAGAACGTCAATGGCGGCGCGAATGACATGGCCTCGCTTGAATAGCGGGTTTGGATTGTTGCGCCGCTTCGGCGCGATGGTGCGGGCATTGAAGCCCGGTTCCAACATGTGCAAGACCGCCTCGACATGCTTCATGTCTTGAATGAGCTTCAAAGCCTGGGTCTTGTTGTCTTTGATCTTGCCGCCAATTTCAGCATGAAGGCGGAGCAAGGCGTAAAGTGCGGGTTTGTGATCCATGGCCGAAAGATAGGGTCAGATCGGATTCACTTCCCGTGGCGCCATAATACCGGTCTGGTCCACAGTTCACCTAGTCACTAGCAAGTTGGCGTTGCCGTAGAACGTATAGGCGAGGTAGGTCGGATCGCCGGTCTCGTAGAACCGTTTTCGCACGCCCTGCAGGATCTCGGCCAGATAGACCGGCCCGCCCTTGAGCCCGGCGGTAATGCCGCCATAGAAACCAGTCGAGAAGGCTGCGGCCGCGCGATCGGTCAGCGGCCACATGCCGCCGATGAAGCCTGAAGCGCCGCCCGCCAGCACCGCCGGACCCCAGCCCTGCACGAAGCCGCCGAGCAGCTGCGAGCGTCCGCTGTCGCAGGCATTGAAGAAATAGAACGGGTTGCCCTTGCCGTGCGCGGCCATGACCAGCGCGAGCCAGGTATCGGGGTCGAGCGACTGGTCGACGAGGTCGATGGCAAACACCGGCCGGCCGCTGCTCGGCTGGTTGACCTCGCCATGGCCGGAAAAATGGATGAATCCCGTCGAGACCTCGCCGACAAGCCTTTCAAAGGAGGCGAAGTCGCCGTCGAAGCGGCGATAGCCGGCAAGCTTGCTAAGCGCGTCGATCTCGACCTGCTGGAACGGCAGCGACCGCTTGTCGAGATAGGACGGAGCGACCGCCGCGACGCCGGTGAAGGCCATCCGGTCCAGCGGATTGTCGACCTGCGAGGACGTGCTGCGCGGTGCCCAGCGCGCCAGCCGATAGTTCATGCCGAGGAAGCCATCTCGGGTCGCGCCGTCTCCACTCTGCGGACGGATCAGTTCCCAGGGCAGCGTCGGGCTGTTCGAGGTGATCTGGATCGAATGCAGTTCGCCCTTGTCGCGCAGCGACCAGAACACGTCCTTGAAGGCTTTGGGCACATAGTCGCGGTAGAGCGCGTCACCAAAACCTTCGGCGGCCAGCGTGACAAAACGCTTTTGTGCGTCCGCGTCGGTGCTTGTGGCGGGCTGCTGCAGCGAGGTCGCGCCGCGCAGGCTCAATCCCAACTGCAAAAGGCGGCGGTACTCTGAGTCCAGCCATGCCGCCATTTCCGGCGGCGTCGAGAATGTGTCCATCACCGGACCGGCCAGATACGGCGAATGAATGATGATCTGCCCCGGGCCGAGCCCACTCGGATCGTCATAGAGGATCGTCGCATCGAGATCGGGCACATGACCGGGATTGGTTGCGCCGAGTTCGACACTGCCAGTCACCGCCGGCTGTGGAGGTGCGGCGAGCAACATTACAGGAGGCGCTGCGTTGGCGGTGGCTTCGACAGACGGCCCTGCCGGCTGTGATCGCTTGACGAGTACGGGCCGCGATGCGGAGCCGAGAAAACGGCCGGCATTGTAAATGCGGGCGATGAACCGTCCTGGCTTGCTGTCCTTGGTGATCGGCCGCGCCTTGAGGTCGAAGCGGACGAAGTCGCTATCGCTCTGACGATAGAGCGTCGTCTGCCGGCTCCATTTGCCGCCATCGGCAAGATCGAAGCCGGTTGCGAACAGATCGATGTCGATCGGCCATTGGTCGGTCCCGGCCGGCATCGCCATGGTCAACGCGCCGTCCGCCGTCACCGACGATCCCGGCGCGGCCATCACCGTCGCTTCGGGCGTCAATTGTTCCTCGGTCAGTGCGATCGATACGGTCACCGTCTCCCCGGCGACGACTTCATCAGGCGCGTCGATTGTGGGGTGGCGCACCACCTCGATTGCTGTGGGCTCTTCGGCCGTCGTCGCCTCAGACGGTGGGTGCTTTGGGTCGGAGGCTGCAAACGTCGGCTCTGAGGCACCGGGACGATCCGCAGTTACGCTAATCGCGTGGGGGCTATTCTGGCTGAGCCAACTGTTGAGGAATACTAGGCCGGCAAATATGGCCACGAGCCCGACACAACCTACTCCAATCCATCGAACAACCCGCATCTATGCCCCCCTTACGCGGTAGAGTGTAGCACAGACCTATTGCGCTTGCTGCGCCCGGCCAAATTCAGGGCACGCCGCAGGGCTGGCGATGCTCTACACGGAGGTGGAGCGCAAGGCCGTGACAAATGAACAAGCCGTCCCGGTTTAGTGAGAACTTACGGGAACGAAATCGCTGTCGGTTTCCCGCGCAATTTCAGTCGAAGGTCGGCCTAATTCGCCGTCGGTTGCAACGTCGGCTCGAAATTCTGAAAACCTCACTGAAGCCTAGGGAATGCCGCTGAGGCGCGATGTTTTTCTAAGGAGTATGTGAGCCAGCTCGCCCTTTCGGATGTTTCGGCACTGCCTGACGAGGCTTGTCACCCTTGCTATGGGCGAGGAACTGGCCCCGATAGCACCCAATTGCGAGCTTCGCGGGAGCATTATGACGAACTAGCGAACTGCCTCAGCGCAGCGGTCGTGGGTCATGCCCCGCCTTACTTCGGAAAATCCGTTGCCGAAATGTAGCACGGGTTTCCCAAGTTGTTAGCGACGATCTTACCCGAGTGATAATAAGGATGATAGCTAGTGACCGCCGCGACTTCAAAGGTGATCGGCACTCCAGCAGGCGCGCGATAATACAGCATTGGTTGGACAGTGAACCACTGTGCAAAGACGGAATTCAGAACGTCAACTGCGGGTCCTCCGGTCTCACTGACACCCACGTGATGGCCGTCAGCGTCTAAGATCCTAATGGCAGCCCGCACGGTAATGTTGTTCTTAGACGATCCAAGCGCCTCATCGTAACTGTAGGAGAGGTTCTGTAGCACCGCATGGCCTTCGATTTTAACGTCGCCCCCTCTCGGGGTAATCGTCACCTCGCAGAGCGTGGCGTATTTATTATCGACAAGATCGACGGGAGTGTTGTTGGAGCTTGAGACCCGGACAACTGCGTCCGGAGGACTTGGTGCGGCCATAGGTATTTTGTCGGACTTCTCGAACAGTGTGTCTCGACCTTCCTCGGCGACAGCCATCGTTCCCGTCGTCAGGGGGAGCAACGCGAGCAGGTACTTTACGGCACGGTACTTCATTGCACAGCCCTCTCTTTTCAACGCTTCAGTTCACCACCGGAGGTCTGCCTTGTCTACGCATATTCTCTGGAACAATCGTTCGCTGAGCGAAACAACCGCATCTTCCAAAGACGCAATATTGAGCAAGGCGGCCCGCTCACGTGCCCAGTCCAGATGATCCGAGGTGGTAGCGACGACCTGCCTAACCCGCCTGGTCTGCTTGCTCTAGAGATGCAAGGGCTTAGCAGCTTCGGCACGTCGGTATTCGAGCAAGGCAACAGTGCCATTGACCCCAAAAATCGCCTACACCGAGGTGATTTCGCTCTGGGCGGCCTTGCTCAAGATGGGCTGATGGATTGGATGCTGGGTAAAATCGGCGACTGGCGTGCCTTTGCCGGCCTTTGGCGTGGGAATGAATGCCAGGAAGAGAGCACCAAATCCGAGTTTCCCCGCCCTGTGCTCCATTGCGTCAGGTCCGTTTGCGGGGCGAGGCTTCGCTGCGCAAAGAGCAGACGAAAGTCCCGCCATCCAGGACGACGCTGTTCGCATGATCCCGACGGCGACGGCAGGGCATGTGAACCCTGGAGAGGCAATGGTGCCGATAGTGGTGGTTGGGAAACGGCGAGAACGGTACCAATGTCCGGTTCTTCTTGATGCCCTCGTAGCCTCACATCAGCTTCTCAGCGTATAGAGGCCTTCGGCAAGCGCTGAGCCGTTGCGATCCTGCCCCGGTCATCAGTCTTCCTCGGCAAAGAAATCCTCATCGAGACGCTTGAATTGGATGGCGCGGCTGATGCGCACGCCAACCCCATGTTCCATCATGAGATCGGAGAGATGCTGACCGTCGATCAATATCACGCGCTGGGAGAGATGCTTCACGAAGTCTCGTGCTTGCGGGCTGAAGGTGGATGTTGTGACGAAAACACCCTTCGTTGCACCCAGCCCAACAAGGCTGCCCACGAAGGCCTGAACATCTGGACGGCCCACTGTGCTGGTTTCTGCATAACGCTTCGCTTGAACATAGACCCTGTCGAGACCGAGGGGATCTTCGTTCACGACGCCATCGACTCCGCCATCGCCAGATCGACCAAGTTGGGCGGCGGCATTCTTATGGGAACCACCATAGCCCATGGCGACGAGTAGATTGACGATCAACTGCTCAAAGAACGCGGGACTGTTCTGAGCAATGCGTTCCAGCAATTCCGCCCGCAACGCTAACTGGACAGTCTGATGAGCGGCTTCAATTTGCTCCTCCGGTGTCGCCATAGCGGTATCAGAAACATCGGCTTTGATCTGGCCCGTGGGGGCATCATCAGTGGCTCGGCTGCTGGCCTTGTAGAATTCTTGGAAAGATGGCTGCTTCATCAGCAGGTTGACATCAACGCGACTCGGGTTGGTAACCAGCAAGGTTCGACCAGCATCCGTCGCGATGAACCGTCCCCGAGCGGGTGACGCAATCAACCCCGCCTTTGACATGTAAAATTTTGCCCAATGGATGCGGTTGTGTAGGAGGCGTTGTCGACCACTTGGGAGAAGCTCCTGGCGAGCCTCCTGCGAAAGGCCAAACTCGTCGGCAATACGGTCTGCGACATCCGCTACCCGCTTCTCACCTTCGGCAGCTAGACGCAGGACTGGCAGCATGAGGGTCTGGTAGTCAGGTATCGGCAATTTAGGGGCCTTTCATTTGCTTGACGGCTACTTAAGCCTGCGCTGGTGAGGCGGATGTAGCCCCGCAATCGATGAGGTTGGACAATCTGGATTGCAGATCGAAAATGCCTCTCACTACCTCCGCAACACTGTGCGCCGCGCGCGGTGTCGCCGCGTAATCGTTCGCATGGGCCAAGTCGTTACGAAGCTGTTGTATGGCTTTGAATTTCTTATCAAGTGAGCCTTTGCTGCTTCCCGATATGATCTTCTTCCGAATAATATCGGCTTTGTCGCAGAACTGAGTGAACAAAATATCATCGACATAACCTTCAGCTTGCCTTGATAGTCCGATCTCATCGGATATTTTGCTCTGACGCTCTCGGCTTAAGGCAGATAGCCATTCCTTGGTATCGTGGAAGTGCCGGCGAATAAGTTCCGACATCGTGAGTTCCATTCCGGTCACAAGGCCGAATAATGCAGCCCGAACTGGCAGTTTCTGCATATCTGAAAGACTGACCAGACCGTCAATCCTGGAACCGGAGACAACCAATTGGCATGGTTGTTCATCTGCGCGTCGCACAAATTCGATGATCCCTGCGTTCGCGCCAATTAAGGTTGCCTCGGAAAGGGGTTCAAAATAGCTACCGACTTGTTCATTTGGAGCTCGTTTCGAAAACCATCGCTCCGCATGAAAAAGGCCGATTAGTCTGCCATTGTCGTCAACTGGAATGTAGCTGAACCGGTCAGGGTTCCTCTCCAATACGCCTGGTATGGATTCAGTGGACTTACACGTTAGAATGTCCGCACGAGGCGTCATGATCATGTTTACGGTTAGTCCAGCCTGAAGCCCATCAAACAGATTGGCGTTGTAAGCGGTGCTGCTGGTCCAGAAAATCTTGTTCATGTTCCCCCCTATTTAACGCGCAACGACGGAACGCCTTCACTTCCTGCTGGTGCTGCGCTTGTCAGAACCCAGCACGTAAGCTGTGGCCCGGATTCGAATGGGATCAAAGGACAAATCTCGACATCTATTTTTCCGCCATCTTCATGGAAGGCTGCTTGGCTCGCCGCGGGGCCAAGCGGTTTCTTCTTGGATCCGCTTGACACGGCGTACCCACCATTGGGAGAGAATGCCAGCCTTGCCGATTTCACAAGGCTGCGTGCGATTTCGTTTGGATGCAAACCGCGCGGACTAGCTGATGCTAGGGACAATCAAGGGAAGCGACGAAATGCCGACAGGTGATATCATTCAGCAAGCTGTGATCAGGGCAATCGACGGTTTCGAAGACCGCCGGGACGCTCGTGGCGCACACTTAGTTTCTTCCGGCGGGCTGGTAAGGGCATGAATATCAATGGGTTCATCTGGGGCATCGCTGATGATGTGCTCCACCACGTTTACGACCGGACCAAGTATCGCGATATCATTTTGCCTATGACAGTCATCCGTCGGCTGGACGCGGTCTTGGAGCCGACGCGCGCGAAGGTTCTCGCGCGCAAGGCCGAATTGGATGCGGCGGGCGTGCCCGAACCGGCACAGGGGCCTGCGCTTGATCGGGCCGCAGGCCAAGCTTTCCATAACCGCTCGCCATTCTCCCTTAGACAGCTTCTTGCGAGGCCTAATCCTGCTACCCAGAAGGCCGATTTCGAGGAATATCTGGACGGCTTTTCAGAAAACGTGCGCGAGGTCATCGCGCGATTCAAGTTCCGTGAGGAACTTGGTCGTCTTGCCGAACACAATCGTCTGCACGCGCTCATTGAAAAGTTCTGCGATGAACGGTTCAACCTAGCACCGACCCCCGTGCGGGACGATCAGGGCCGGGTTCGGCTTCCGGCGCTCGACAATCATACGATGGGCACGATCTTCGAGGAACTGCTGCGGAAGTTCAACGAAGACTACAATCAGGGTGCTGGTGAGCAATTTACGCCTCGCGACATCGTAGAACTCATGGCGGAGCTGGTCTTCCGTCCCATCAAGGACCGCATCGGCGACGGAACATACCTGTTGTACGACGATGCTTGCGGAACCGGCGGCATGTTGACCGTCGGCGAAGCCAAGCTGCGAGATCTTGCCCGCAAGGAAGGCAAAAAAACTGAAATCCACCTGTATGGACAGGAACTCAACCCCGAGACCTACGCGATCTGCAAGGCAGATTTGCTCTTGAAGGGCGAGGGAGACGAGGCCCGGAATATTGCTTTCGGCTCGACCTTGTCGGCGGATGCTCACGGAAGAAACGGCCTGAAGTTCGATTTCATGATGGCCAATCCGCCCTTTGGGACAACGTGGAAGATCGATCTGGCCGAGATGGGCGGCAAAGCGGCAGCGAACGATCCGCGCTTCGTGGTCGATCACCATGGCGTGGCGGGCGATGACAAGCGGCTCCGCCTTTTTCCGCGCGTGTCCGATGGACAGCTCCTCTTCCTGGTCAACAAGCTGTCGAAGATGAAGGATACGCCCCTGGGCTCGCGTATCGCGGACGTTCACAATGGCTCGGCGTTGTTCACAGGCGAAGCCGGCTCCGGCGAGAGCAATGTACGGCGCTGGATCATCGAAAACGACTGGCTGGAAGCGATCATCGCGCTGCCGCTCAACATTTTCTACAATACCGGCATAGCCACGTATGTATGGGTTTTGAGCAACCGGAAGGCGGAAGCGCGCAAGGGCAAGGTCCAGCTGATCAATGCGACCAAGCTCTTCAAGCCACTGTCGCGGAACCTAGGCAAGCGTAATTGCGAGATGGCCCCCACGCACATCAAGACGGTATTGAGCGCGTATGCTGCAATGAAGCCGAGCGACATCTCCGTCGTGTTGCCAAACGACTCCTTTGGCTACTGGAAGATCTTGGTGGAGCATCCGTTGCGGCTGGCGTCGCGCTTCACCCGCGAGGGAATCGAGGCGCTTCGGTTCCAGAGCGGGCACCGTCCCTTGCGCGAAGCGCTGCTCGCCGAGTTCGGCGACGTTCTGTTCGACGACTTCGCGTCGGTGGCCGAGCGTTTGAGATTGCATCTCGATCCGTCCGAGCCCGATACCGACGAAGCTGAAGGAGATCAGGACGAGTCCGCCGAGGCTGTCGAGGCGACGCCGCGCATTCCGAAGAAGACGGTGAAGAAGTTGCTCGATCCGTCGACCTGGGCGCGGGACCGGCGGCTGCACCAAGCGGCCGAGGCTTTGATGAAGGCGGTCGGCGAGGACGAATACGATGACTATGGCGTGTTCGAGGCCAAGGTGCTCGAGGCAGCCAAAGTGCGCACGCCTGCACTGAAGCCTGCGGAGGCGCGGCTGATCGCACGGGCGATGAGTTGGCGTTCCCACGTTGCCAAGCCGATCGTGAAGGCAACGCACAAGCCGTCCGCAAAGTCTGCCGATCCACTCGGTGGCCTGTTTGCTGTCACGCAGAAAGGCAAGGCGGCGGTCGTTGCCTACGAGCCTGACAAAATGCTGTCGGATACCGAGATAGTCGCCTTCGACGAGCCCGGTGGTATCGAGACGTTCTTCGAGCGCGAGGTCGCATCACACGCGAAGGATGCCTGGATCGACCGGGGCGCGACGAAAATCGGCTACGAGATATCCTTTGCCCGCCACTTCTACAAACCGAAGCCGGCCCGACCGCTGGCGGAGATCAAGGCAGAGATCGACGCGCTGGAACGCCAGACTCAGCAACTGCTCGATGCCGTGCTGGTCGAGGCCGGCGCGTGAGCACCAGGTTGAGACCTTATCCCGAATACCGGGACAGCGGCATCGATTGGCTCGGTCGCATCCCTGCGCATTGGGATGTCGTCCGGAACGGCCGGCTGTTCGCCGAGCGGAACGAAACAGGTTTCCCCGACCTACCTATCCTTGAGGTTTCGCTGCGCACGGGCGTGCGAGTCCGGGATATGGAGGGGGGTCGCAAGCAACAAATGGCAGATCGGGCGAAGTACAAGCGCGCGGTCCACGGCGACATTGCCTATAACATCATGCGCATGTGGCAGGGCGCGGTGGGCGTTGCGCCCTGCGACGGGCTTATCAGCCCAGCTTATGTGGTCGCCCGCCCGCAGGACGGCGTCGATCCAAGATTCTACGCCCATCTGTTTCGAACTACCGCCTATATGCGCGAAGTAGATTTCGCTTCGCGGGGCATCGTGCCGGATCGCAACCGTCTCTACTGGCAATACTTCAAGCCGCTGCTTTCTCCGAGGCCGCCGCCTGACGAGCAGCGCCGGATCGCCCATTTCCTCGACGCGTACACGACCCAAATGCAACGCCTTGTCGCTGCCAAACGCCGAACCGTGGCTATCCTCGATGAGCAGCGTGCGCAAATCATCGAAGCTGTCCTGACCAAGCATGATATCAGCAGCGGAATCGAAATGATGCTCAAACGGGCGTTGCACGATATCGTCGGAGGTTCGACACCATCGCCCAATACTGATTTTTGGGGTGGTGACATTATCTGGGTTACTCCACCTGACATTAGTGCGTCTAACCGCCTTTCTGACTCACGCCGTAAGTTGACAGAGGCGGGGCTGCGCAATTGTGCAGCTTCGATCGTCCCGCCAGGCTCAGTCATACTCACAACACGCGCACCAGTCGGCAACATCGCAATCGCCGACGTTGCCCTTGCCACCAACCAAGGATGCAAAGCGCTAGTGCCGGATCGTTCCAAAATTTCGACAGAGTTTTTAGCTCTCGCCATTAGTCGTCTTGTTCCTGAAATGAGGGTTCTGGCGACTGGCACCACTTTTCAGGAGATAGCTGGATCTCGTTTAGGGGCTATGAAAATTCGGGTACCCGCCCCCAATATCCAGAAGTCGATGCTGGATGCAGTTCGTGAGGAAACGAAACCTCTCGACGTTGCTAAGGAACGCATCGGTACCGAGATCAATCTGATATTAGAGTATCGCGATTCCCTAATCGCTGCGGTCGTAATGGGGCAACTGGATGTACGGGAGGCGAGGCTACCCGCGGGCGAGGTGGTGAACGTCCCTCCCGCCGAGCCGTTGGGCGACGAGGAAATGGAGGACGAGCTTGAGCCGATCGACTGACATCAGCGAAGGGGGGCTGGAATCCTTGATCGTCGGCACGTTGACTGGCGCGTCATCAACAGACGATTTCCCCAGGGCCGCCGTCGCAGAAGAGAGTAGCCCATACATCGGCCCCAACGACTATGTCGAGGGACACCCCAACGATTTCGATCGGGTCCACGCGCTCGACATCGCCCAACTCGCAGCCTTCATCCACGCCACCCAGCCGGATCTTGTCGGTCCGCTGTCGATTGACGCGGACACGCCCGTGCGGCGCTCATTCCTAGCGCGCGTGCGCGGCGAGATAACCGCGCGCGGCGTTATCGACGTGCTGCGTGCCGGCGTCCGCCACGGTCCCTATGAAGTGCGGCTTTACTATTCATTGCCGTCGCCGGGAAACGTCACGGCGGCAATGCGCTTCGCGGACAATCGCTTCTCGGTCACGCGCCAGCTCGGCTACTCACTCGATACTGCGCGGCGCGCACTCGACCTAGGCCTGTTCATCAACGGAGTGCCGCTGGCCACGTTCGAGTTGAAGAATAGCCTGACCGGCCAGACAGCCGCTCATGCGGAGGCGCAGTACAAAACCGACCGCGACCCGAGGGAGCTGATTTTCCGCCCCGGCCGCTGTGCCGTTCACTTCGCGGTAGACGATCGCGAGGTGCGGATGTGCAGCCAGCTCTGCGGACAGAAGAGCTGGTTCCTGCCTTTCAATCGCGGCTGGAACGATGGCGCGGGCAACCCGCCCCATCCGAACGGCATCAAGACCGACTATCTGTGGCGCGAGGTGCTCGCCAAGCGCAGCCTCGCCGACATCATTGAAAACTTCGCGGGCATCGTCGAAGAGCGGGACGCGCGCGGCAGGATCACCGCGCGCAAGCCGATCTTCCCGCGCTACCATCAGCTCGATGTGGTGCGGGCGCTGTGCGCTGACGCGACTGATGGGGGCGCCGGCAAGCGCTACCTGATCCAGCATTCGGCAGGTTCGGGCAAGTCAAACTCGATTGCCTGGACGGTGCACAAGCTCGTGGGGCTGGAACGCGAAGGCACCCCGGTGTTTGATACCGTGATCGTGGTGACCGATCGCCGTGTACTCGACAAGAACCTGAAGGACACGATCAGCGGCTTCGGGCAGACAGCCCGGCTGATGGGCCATGCGGAAGATGGCCAGTCGCTCCGCAGCCTGATCGAGGCAGGCAAGAAGATCATCGTCACCACGATCCAGCGATTCAGCGTCATCTACAACGAAATGGGGTCTTTGCACCGCGGCCGGCGCTTCGCAATCGTCATCGACGAGGCGCATTCGAGCCAGGGTGGGCGTGCCGCAGGAGCGCTCAATCGGGCGCTCGGCGATACAGAAGACAATGACGAGATGACCACCGAGGACCGAATCCTCGCAGTCATCGAGGGCAGGCGGATGCTGGATAACGCCAGCTACTTCGCCTTCACCGCGACGCCGAAGAATAAAACCCTCGAACTGTTCGGCGAGGGCTATGAGGAAGAAGGAGTGGTCAAGCACCGGCCGTTTCACCTTTATTCGATGAAGCAGGCGATCGAGGAAGGATTCATCCTCGACGTGCTCGCCCACTACACACCGGTCTCCAGCTATTATCGGCTTGCCAAGACAGCGGCGGACGACCCGGAAGTCGACGTCTCGCGCACCTTGAAGTCGCTGCGGCACTATGTCGAAGGGCACGACCACGCCATCGCCACCAAGGCCGGGATCGTGGTCGATCACTTCCTCGACCAGGTGATCGCACGACGCAAAGTTGGCGGCGAGGCGCGCGCTATTATGGCGGCGGACGGAATCGAGCGTGCAATTGATTATTGGCGGGCGATCAACGCCGCTCTCACTAAGAGGGGTTCGCCATACAAGGCCATCATTGCGTTTTCGGGCACAGTCGACGATGCGGGCGAGCAACGTTCGGAGGCATCGTTCAACGGATTTCCAAGCAGTGAGTTGGAGGAGAGGTTTGAAGCCGATCCTTATCGTTTCCTGGTGGTGGCCGACAAATATTTAACCGGCTTCGATCAGCCGAAGCTGTTCGCCATGTACATCGACAAGACACTCGCGGGAGTGAAGGCGGTGCAGGCGTTGTCCCGTCTCAACCGGGCCCGGCCGGGAAAGACGGAACCGTTCGTGCTGGATTTCCGCAATGATCCGGCCGTTATCGAGGCTGCCTTCTCGGATTTCTATAGGACCACGATCCTATCTGGAGAGACCGACCCCAACAAGCTCCACGATCTCAAGCGGGGGCTCGACGGCGCCGGCATCTATACTGATGAGGTTGTCGGAAACATCGTATCGCTATTCCTGGAGGCGGCAGCGCGGGACCGGCTCGACCCGATTCTGGATGCATGCTCGGCGCAATATGAGCAGTTACCGGAAGACGATCAGATCGCCTTCAAGGGCTCGGCCAAGGCGTTCGTTCGGACCTACGCGTTCCTCGGCGCGATCTTGAGATACGCTGTCCCTGAATGGGAAAAACTGTCGACATTTCTGACCCTGCTCATCCCGAAGTTGCCGAGTCCCGCAGGCGACGAAACGCCTGTCGATGTGCTCGAGACCATCGACATGGATAGTTACCGCGTCGAAGTCGAGACAGCTATCGAGATAGCATTGGCCGATGCGGACGCTGAGATTGATCCAGTCCCTGCCGGTGCCGCTGGCGGTCGCCCCGAACCTGAAATCGACCAGCTCAGCAGGGTCATCCGCGATTTCAACGAGCGTTTTGGAGCGACAGAGTTCCGCGATCAGGATCGCGTCACGCGTTTCCTGTTCGAGGAACTGCCCGAAAAGATCGGCGCAAATGACCGGGTGCAGAACGCGTTGCGAAACAGCGATCCCCAAAACGCCCGGATCGAACATGACCGAGCGGTTGATGACGAGCTGCTCGGAAGCTTGGCCGATCACACCGACCTCTACGCGCTATACAACACCGACAAGGCGTTCAAGGCATGGCTACAGGATCGGCTTTTCGCGGCGGCAAAGCGATTCCAGGAACCGGCATCAGGAGATGACGCGACCGCCTGAGAACGCCGCTGTTACGGGCGGCGCAGGCAGTGCGAGTCGCCGCGTTTTGGCTTCCAGCGGGATTTGTGGGAGTGCGCGCAAGCTAGACGAATGCACGCCCCTTTATGTCGGTGGCGGCATCCAGGGAGTAATGGGAGGGATCAATTCGCACCTCGTCCCGGTCGCCCCAACGGCCATGCCCTTTGCCACCGCAAAATCGTCGTTGCAGACCGCTCGACTCTTTACTGCTATAAGCTAACCTCAGGTGCCAACGAACGATCTGCATCGCGGAGGTAGCTTTTCTGCATGCCACCCGAGTTTAGTGAGCCAATGCAGCAAGTCCTTCTGCTATTCGGCATTCTGCTAGCTGGCGTCCTTACTGGCATGGCATTGGAACGCTCCCTATCAAGGAAGCGGAGGCAGGCATGGAAGGAAAGGAACCGCTGGCGCGGGGCGAAAGAGCGTAGTGGTGGCGACATACTTAGCGGACTCTGGGTCACTCCCAAGCCTGTCTCGGCGCCACCGAAACTAACTGATCCTGCCGACCAGTTGCGCATTGTGATGGGAGCCCAATTCACCGTTCAGCCGCTTCTCAACAAAAGCGAGGTACGTGTCTTCAAGGAACTTGACCGCATGGTGATCAGCTGCAATCCCGGATGGCAAGTAATGGCCCAAGTGTCATTGGGCGAAATTCTGCGTAGCACGAATGCAGAGGCTTACAGTTGCATCAACTCGAAACGAGTGGACCTTCTTCTTGTGGACGAGACCTGTCAGCCTCGACATGTAGTCGAATACCAAGGCATTGCGCATCATCAAGGTACGGCAGCAGCGCGTGATGCCGTCAAGAAAGAAGCCCTGCGACGGGCAGGTATCAGCTATCACGAGATTGTCGGCGGTCACACGACACCTTCTGAACTCAAACGACTAGTCGAGAAACTCGTGGCTAGGCCAGGGGCGGCTGAATAGCTACCCCACGGTGTTCGGTCACCCAAGCCATGGCGGCACGCTGAAGGATCTTTTCGGATGGCATTGCCTCAGCTATCGTTTGCAGCCCGCGCAATTGTCGAAGGTCGATCAAGGTCAGTACACCGACGGCAAACCGGTGCCTATTCGGCAGGTAGGTAACGGGAGAGCACGGCATCGCAGGCGGTGACTGGTCTAACCTGATATTTTTGCTATCGAGGCCTGTGTCACCCCGCCTGCCGCTTGGCACGAGGTCAGTAACGTCCCTTTCATCACGGTCAACATCCAGCGTTGTTCAAGGCATCAACGAAGGTCTTTTCCGAGACCGAGGTCGTGAGCGTATCCATGTAAATCTTCATGGAGTCCGCTATTGAGGAAAAATTACTCTTGTCGTACCGGTACCAGATGCAGTTTTGCAAGAAAGATGCAGCGCGACTGGGGATGAAAACGCTGTGGAGATTATAGGCGAGCAGCATTCGCCCGAGGGCTGCATCCTTGAGATCGGCGCCCATCGTCGCCCGCGTAGCGACCGAGACGTTGACCCCAAACGAGATGTCTCCGCAGACCGCATTGATCATGTGCCATATGGCACTACACGTAGCCACAGTCTTCCGGTAGCGACTGTAGTAACACGCCGCCGCCCCGCTTCGTGACGCGTAGACCTCCTGAGCTGACTCTAGACCTTTGTGAGGTGGACACAGATATGCAGGCCACCCGGCGGGATGGAATGCGCCGGGGCAGTATCGTCCGCTCTCGTAGTCGGCCGTTTGATCGTTGAAGAATGTCGGATGTTTACCACAGTTCTGACGGCCAAGCTCGCAGATCTGGTGATAGTCAACATCAGACACAGGATAGACACCGCACACGGCGCCGTCCCGCCGATTGATGAAAAACGTCTCAACATGCCGCTGATCGACATTTCTTGAGTGCAGAGCCACAACCGGTGTCTTGCAGCCCGGAGAGAGGAGCAACAGTGCGGCGGCAAGAGCTAGCCGGAGCACAGATCGATTCTCGTGCGAACGACAGAATATGCCCACGACATTGCTCTCCGTCTGCCCATCGCTACGGGAGCTGCTTATTAAATGTGATCGGAGCCGGAATTCTCCCGACTCGCCGGTCGCAAGCCCCCCGATACTGCGCGATCAGAGTACCAGAACTTTCAAACTTTGGCATGTCTTCGGATGCACGGCCGACGAAGATGCGTCATAATATTGTGCCCGCTGCGTTGCAGTTGAACAGGTCGCCGTCCCGAATATAGCGACCGAGCATGGCATCGCTGGCGTGGCCGGTCTGTGCCCTGATTTTATAGGCTTTTGCCCCGGCCATTGCCGCGCTGGTAACGAACCCAGCTCGAAGCGAATGGCCGGAGAAGCGTGACGGGTCGATGTTCGCGTCGGCCACACGCTCCTTCACCACGAGCGAGACGGCTTCTGCGGAAAGCCGCTGTTCGCTCAAGTGGCCGTGGCGGTTGACCCCCACGAATATTGCTCCGGCAGCAATAGCGGTCCTAGACAGCCATTGATCGAGAGCGGCCACCGGGCACCAGCGCGTTCGTCCGAATGGGATAGCGATCTTACGCCCACTGCTTTCCTGATCCGTCTTGGATCGGCGCAACAAGACGACTATACCCTGTCGGACATGCTCGATGTCTTCCACATTAAGGCCGACGAGTTCGGAGCGTCGGAACCCTCCGGCGAAGCCGATCAGGAGCAAGGCTCGATCCCGGACGCTCTTTACGTCACTACCAGTCTGCTCCAACACGGCGAATAAGTCGTCGCGGAGGAGGGGCTTGGCTTCAGCTTGTGCGGTTCCGCGACTTCTTTTGATCCCCTTGATGGTGGATTTGACTAGTTCTGACACTGTTGGACTGATCAGTCCTTTCGCGGTGTGCGCTTTCGAGATCGTCGCCAAACGCCTGCAGAGCGTAGCAACGGATAGGCGTTCCGCATATTCCGCGAGATAGCTAGCAATAGCTGTATCGGTTGCCGGGATGGTCCCTCCCCAGGCCTCGAAATGCGCGAGATCGCCCAAGTAAGCGCGTTTCGTGTTTGCCGCTAGACTCTGCTCGACGTACGTGGTCACTCTATCTGGTAAGCAAGTGAAATTAACTTCATTCTCCGCGCACCTCTTGTCTGCCCCGTCCACCGCCTCTGCATTTGGATCGCGTTGGCCATTGTTGAGTCGTGTTAGATGAGAGTTATCCGCTGTTAGCCGACTATAGAACATGTTGGCGCTCCTCGTTCAGGATCGAGATGTCGGCGCGAAGCATTGAGATAATTTCGCTCGCGTGGGGGCAATACGGCCCCTGGCATTCCATTTCCCAGGACCGTCGCAGTTCGTCCGCCACCGGCCACCGATAGTGGTTCCGCAAGCGCTCGCCTTCGACTGCAAATAAAATATCTCCGAGGAAGTTGACCTGCTGCGAAGATGGGATGTGCCGCCGGATCCAGCGGGCCGTCTGACAATCGCGACTGAGCAACCTTTGCAGCGCATGTCGTCCCTCCCTCGAATATCGATCCAACGCCCAGCTCGGCACGACCCCGCACATCGTCGCCGGCGGAAAGTCGTCATCTTCGACCGCCATTGGCCCGCCCGCCTTCAACGTCGAGATCAAGACGACAAGCGGACAGAGGACCTGGCTGGTACGCCGAAACCCTTCCCGCGCAACCTCGACCAGGGTATGTGGATAAGCGGTCTCGCACATGGCATCGAAGACCGTCTGCGGATCCCCCTTTCTTGTGCGCAGATGTGGCGATGGGCAACGGTCGGTTCCCACGGCGTACCAAAGGGCCAAAGCTCGCTTCGGCAGGGAGGCATTGCTGTCCGCGATCCGCAGCAGTTCAGGCATCGTGCTGTAGGTGAGGCCAAGCCTGCAATGCTCGTAAGCAGGATGACGCTCGGCAACCATGAGGAGATCATCAGCAGCGCGACACTTCGGTGCGTTCACCAGCCGCTCGAGAATAAAACTCGCGACACCCCATTCCCCACCGACCCTCGACCGGAACGTTTTCCCAGCCAGGGCCGCGACCACGAGGCTCACAGTATCGAGATCGGCCACGCTCACATCTTCGAATGCAATGACGCCGCAGCGACGCCAAAACCCGGCGTGTGCTTGGCGAAGTAGCGTGGCGGCTGCCTGCATTGCAAATTGCCGATGCCCCCGCCGGATTGCCTTCTGTAACAAAGCCATCGCCAGCCAAGGCGAGATTTCGAGTGGGTCGGGAATAGGTGGAGTGTAGTGTCGTACCTGTTGCGCCAGATCAGCTCGTAGGCTGGCGAGGATATCGGGACCGTTCATTGCCTTCCTCCTTGAAGAGTTCAAGGGGAGAGCTGAGAACTTCAGTCCCACTATGAGCGTAGGTGAATTTCACCTATGTGCAAGTTATTATTCGGTTTTTCTCGATGATGACGCGCTTAGCAGCCGTAAATGATGGCAAGAACGAACCCTTCGCGGACCTTCCCCGAGGCCGGGGCATAGGCAAATCCTGACCTTAGGACGACATCGCGAACACTCGCGCCAATCCGGCAGCATCGCTACTCGGGCAGTCCAGCCAGCCGAAGACTCTCGGCGATGAAGTCGCGATCCTCCTGTTTTCGAAATGGGTCGATTTCGACATACCGGCCGATTGTCATCTCAGGCATTACCGACATGAGTTTCTCAATTTCCACCTTTGCCTCACCTACATGACCAAGGCGTGCATGGCACATCGCTAAGTCGCCATGAATGTACCAAAACGGGTGGACCTGCCGAGAAAATGCCAAGATCGCTTCTTGATATCGTCGCAGCATTAGCAGAGCCATGCCCCGGATTTCCCAGTGCCATGTCGCCGGAATTGGATCGCGCTGAAGCAACTCATCCATCGTCTTGAGCGCTATTGCGAAGTCACCGTTTCGCAAGAACAACTCTGCCTGGTATGCTATTGCAACGGCATTGGCCGGATTTAGGCTGATGGCCCGCTCCAGGTGAGAGGCTGCCAACTCGTATTGCCATTTGAGAATAAGGGCCATTCCGAGTAGCGCATGCCCGATGGAGTCGCCTTCATCCAAGCCAATGGCGGTTCGAGCGGCGGCTGCCATTTCGTCGAGCGTGCTCGCTTGCGCGTTTTGGAGGTACTGCACGTAGAACGTGGCGGCTCGCATAGCATAAGCAACGGCGTATTCAGCATCCAGTTGGAGAGCCCTGTCCACAAATGGCATTGCTCGTGGAGCATCGTGCAAGGCAACATATTTTTTTGCCAATTGAACGCATTCATAGGCCGCTAGGCTCGGGATGTTCCGCTTGCTCGCATCATTGGCTATGGCCAATTGAAGGCGCGATTCAAGCGTGACAACAATGGTCCGGACAACTTCGTCTTGGACGACGAAGATATCTTCAAGTTCGCGATCATAGCGTTCAGCCCAGAGTTCCTGACCAGTGGGGCTATAGATAAGCTGTGCCGCCACGCGGACCCGTTTGCCGATGCGCCTCACGCCACCAGTTACGATAAATTCGACATTCAGTGCCCTTGCGATTTCCTGAGTGCCAAGGCCCTTCCCCTTGAACGAAAACGATGAATTTCGGGCAATCACGAACAGGTTTCGGAAGCGCGAGAGCTCAGTCAGAATGTCTTCCGCGATGCCTTCAGCGAAGTAATCCTGCTCCGGATCTCCTCCCATGTTGGAGAAAGGCAGCACGGCTACGCTGCCCGCCCGCGTCCCCGAAGCACGCGGCATGGCGGCGGTCTTGGGTAACGCACCGTCCAAAAGGACATTGTACACGCGCATCGGCTGCTCGATATTCTTAAGACTGTGCTCGCCGGTATCCTCGAAAGCCAGTTCGAGTTTATTGCCGACATTTTCCCGAACAGAAGCGGACACCGAAACGCCACCGGGCTTAGCGATAGCCTCGATTCGCGCCGCGATGTTTACGCCCTCACCGAAAATGTCATCGCCCTCAACGATGATGTCGCCAAGATTGATACCGATACGGAACTGAATTGGGGCCCCAGCGACGAGATTGCGCTGCCCCATCGCACGCTGGATCGCCGCTGCGCATTCCACAGCGCTCACCACACTTGGAAATTCGACTAGCGCTCCGTCGCCCATCATCTTTACGATGCGGCCGTGACGAGCGGTGACAGCGGGATTGAAGGTCTCCTGCCAAACCTCCCGCAGTGCTGCAACGGTACCTGCCTCGTCGATTCCCATCATGCTGGAGTAGCCGACAACGTCGGCTGCGAGGATGGCCGATAGCCGGCGCGTCGTCTGTTCCGCCATACCGATCCCACAGTCAATGCGCTGAGGAGTGTTAGACTGTACGAACTATTCTTGATGTCTGAAAGTCGAGATATTGCTTTCGCGGGATCACAGGCAAAAGTCCAGAATTGGCGCTACCTGCCCGTTCCGGCCGTCCGACTCGAAAGGCAACGTTCTACTCAAAGCGGCTGTTGTCGAGGCAGTTCACCCGGAAGGACAGTGCGGGACAAAAGTGTCTCCGGCAAGAAATTCTTCGACGACCTGCATGGTGATATTCGACAATCCGAAACCCGACGCTTTCTTCCACAAAAATCGACGCTCGGCACGGTTTTTCCGTTCGATCGAGTAAGTCATTGAAATAGCGTATCTATCGAACTCTCCGAACCCCCTGTAATCTCGTCAATACGGGTGTACCTGCTTGTGTCCCTGTGACAACAGAATGTCCCTATTTCCGGGCCTCATTTCGAGTGGATCGAATTCAATCTGCCGATCATGGCGATGAGCGCTTTTTCTTTGTGGCTTAGTCCCCGACGACTACGCTTGCCGCCATTCGCTACAATGGCTTTTTCGAAATCGGCATATTGATCGGGGCTGAAATACAGGACCACGCATCTAGAATGCCCCACGAGAGGGTCCTTCGGCAGCATCCGCTTCAGTTCATGCGCTTTGTGCTTCTCCGCGAGTTCGACAAGGTCCAAGGCATCCCTGTCGTCAATATGCCGGAGGACGATCTGGAGTTTCGTCCACCCTATCGCGGTCAGTCGGTCATCGGGAATCCCCGACAACTTTTCCAATTCCCTGCCGATCTGCGCCAAGTAATATGATTTCCGACGACTCGATCCCGACGCAGCAATAAACTCGGGCAGTAGCTTGTTCGCCTTCAATTCGGCAAGACATCGAGCAAGTTCGATTGAGTGATCGGGCTGCGCTGCCGATAACACAAGGGCCTCCTTCATCCGGTCGCTCTGATGCATTTGCGTTCCTCGCTACGGCTCAAATCGGCCTGTGGCTTTACTTATGGAGCGTCTCGCGCTTGGTTTTGGCAATTATCGAATTTTAGCCGGGGACCAATTCCCTCAGTAGATCAGCGCACTAGGTCTCCTTCGCTGAAACGCTGCCGTCTACAGCCGGTCTTAGTTTGGGCCCAGGTCGACGCTCGATGCTTGCGTGGCCCGGTCAAACAGCCTTACCGTCCCCATGCTTTCATCAAGGACCCGGATAAATCCCATGCATTCGCCTACAACATTCGTTCGGTGCAAGGTAGCAGCCAGCTATCTCGGCGTTTCGTGTTCCATGCTCGCAAAGCTGCGCATGCGGGGGAACGGACCCGTCTACATGAAGGCTGGCCATCGCATCGTGCTTTATAACATGAGCGACCTCGACGCTTGGCTTGCTGGGCGGCGTCGCTACTCGACGTCGCAGGTGTCTGCCGCGGAAATGAAGTTAACTTCACAAAATGGAGAATGATATGTCGATTGCAAAATTCGATCCAGCAATTGAGCTGATCCGCAGACATTGCCTTAAGGCAGTGCGGCATCAGATTGCAACGAACACGAAGGGCAAGGAGGAAAAGAAGGAGACCGGGTTCACGGAGGCGGAGTTGAAAGTCTTGCACTCGGCGGTCCGGGTCTATTCGCAACACCTGCGCTCGTTGCAAAAAGCCACCGCTACCGGAGCTAGGTCGAAAGGAGCCGCCGCAAAGGAGAGAATATTTGAAGGCTTCTCAGGTCGCTTGATCGCCACCCTGCGGGCCCTAGCAGGCTGTTGAAAAAGTGGCTCGCAGCGAGGCAGTGAGCCGTGATTCAGTGTCTCCGGAGAGATTCGGAGAACGAGGCATGCGCGGCGGGGACGACCGGTCTGGCGAACTGTTCAGTTATGTTGATCTCGAGGCTCGGGTGCGGCGCGATCATCCGTTGCGCCGCATTCGGGCGATTGTGAACGAGGCGCTTTCGGCGTTGGAGCGGGACTTCGCGGCGCTGTATTCGCCGATGGGGCGGCCTTCGACCCCGCCGGAAAAGCTGCTGCGAGCGATGCTGCTACAGGCGTTCTATTCGATCCGCTCGGAGCGGCTGTTGATGGAGCGGCTGGAATACGACCTTCTGTTCCGCTGGTTCGTCGGGATTGGCGTTGACGATGCGGCCTGGGATCATTCTGTGTTCTCCAAGAACCGCGACCGGCTGCTGGAGGGCGACATCGCCGCAAAGTTCCTGAGCGCGGTGCTGGCGCAGCCCAAGGTCAAGAGGCTTCTGTCGACGGATCACTTCTCGGTCGACGGGACGCTGATCGAGGCCTGGGCGTCGATGAAGAGCG
>NZ_JAMYVL010000032.1:0-45052 GCF_040323955.1 Mesorhizobium sp. M0018
CTGGAAAATGCTCATGGATCCAGTCGGATTCCGCCTTCAGGTTCTCGGCGGTTGCATAGGTGCCCCACCTGCCCGTGGGATCGGGCTCGTCAACCAGATAGAACCCAAACACATTCGGATTGCCGAGGAAGGGGGTCATTTTCTCGATGAAGGATGCGGTTACGCCCTCATGCTCGTTGAGGTACACCAGGCCTTTCATGCCATCCGGCAATGCGTCGACCAGCGAAACATACTGAACGTCAGCCAGATTGAAGCCGGCGGTTGCGATTTCGGTGGCAGAACCACCCGATGCATAGTGCAGAGTTGCCATCCATAATCCCTCATTTTGATTCGATAGCGCCCGCGGATGTCTGCCTACTAGAAGGTGTATATTAGCGCCAAATCACATACCTGCAGGCTCTGATAGAATGATTGATCGGCGGCAGGATTCTCACGTTGCGGCGAAAAATATACTTACAGATAGTAAACATTGTGCGATAAAACAAATTTAACTGCAGATATACCCCCGTTGTTTTCCAATAGATGTTTATTGACATTTCTACTGTATTCTAGTTGTTGCTGATATCACAAGATAACATGATCGCTGACGTTTAAAAAAGAAATTGAATTTTATTAAAATGAATTTGATTATTGAACTGGTTGATACTAGAGAAGGCGTTGGAGGCGCTGACTTGTCTGAAGAAAAGCAACAAAAAATCCGGTGTTTTTGATTATAAAAGTCTCAAACTATAAGATCGAACGCCAAGCCGTGGCAGAAAAACTGCTTTTCTCCACAAGATACATTTGACTGCCGGCCAATTGAGCCGACATTAAACTAAGATGCCAGCCGCATCGCGCTCTCTGCCGGAGACACCAATTTGTTGTGGACAGATACCGCAGATACCAGTCCGCGACCAAGGTGTCTGCAACTGAGATTACGACTCGGGAGATCGTCAGAATTGGAGAACTGGCTGGGGCGCCAGGATTCGAACCTGGGAATGTCGGTACCAAAAACCGATGCCTTACCACTTGGCGACGCCCCAACAGCCGGAGCGTACCCGCTGTGCGCGCGGCCTTATAGGACGAGCCGGGAGAAAGCTCAATCCCGACTATGCGCGACCGACCCACCAGTTTTGCAATCGTCACTTTGAACGGATCTATTCACTCCACACCGCCATTTCATTGCCGGCGATCGACGAAATAGAACCGCCTGCCGCCGGGGAATGAAAAGATCGGCTTGACGATGGTGCCGCCGGCATTTTCGACGGCGCTCAATGTTTCCCCTAGCCTTTCGGAATAGAGCACGTGCAGCGGCTTGGCCGGTGCATCTTGGCCATCCGCCTGAAAGCCGCCGTCCAGCCTTCGGCAAAGGCTGAATAGGTCGGCCCGCAATCGGTGAACGACCACGAGAAGGCCGCGCTGTAGAAAGCCTTCACCCTGTCCAGCGTTCCGCCTGTCGCCGGTATTCCAAATAATCGAGCTTTCCGGTCATTCTCGTCGTTCAGCCTTTTGTTCACGCTATGTTCGACAACAAAGCTTTCCAAAAAGCAAGTCTTTTCGGCGCCGCTTTTCTTAATCGATTGTAGAGGCCGGCCGGCTTGGTCGATGCCTTGCCTTTCGCACTGCAGCATCATATCGCTCGATTTGTCAGTATTTCCAATCTCCTGCAACCGGGGAGCAAGCATGACCAAATGGGTCTACACCTTTGGCGATGGCGCGGCGGAAGGCCGTGCCGGCGACCGCAATCTGCTCGGCGGCAAGGGCGCCAATCTTGCCGAAATGTGCAGCCTGGGCCTGCCGGTGCCGCCGGGCTTCACCATCACTACCGAGGTCTGCAACGCCTACTACGCCAACGGCCACGCGTATCCGGCCCCGCTGGAAGCCGACGTTGCGATCGCCCTCGACCATATCGGTCGGCTGACCGGGCGCCGTTTCGGCGAACCGTCGAAACTGCTTTTGGTGTCGGTTCGCTCCGGTGCCCGCGCCTCCATGCCCGGCATGATGGACACCGTGCTCAATCTCGGCCTCAACGATGAGACGGTCGAGGCACTTGCCGCCGATTCAGGCGATGCGCGGTTCGCCTATGACAGCTACCGCCGTTTCATCCAGATGTATTCCGATGTCGTCATGGGCCTCGACCATGAGGTCTTCGAGGAAATCCTCGAGGACCAGAAGGGCGGCCTCGGCCATGAGCTCGACACCGAGCTGACAGCCATCGAATGGCAAGGCGTGATCGCGCTTTACAAGGCCAAGGTCGAGGAGGAGCTCGGCAAGCCGTTTCCTCAGGATCCGAGCGAGCAGCTGTGGGGCGCCATCGGTGCGGTGTTTTCCAGCTGGATGAACAACCGCGCGATCACCTATCGGCGCCTGCACGACATTCCCGAAAGCTGGGGCACGGCGGTCAATGTCCAGGCCATGGTCTTCGGCAATATGGGCGACACCTCGGCCACCGGCGTCGCGTTCACCCGCAACCCGTCGACCGGCGAAAAGCAGCTCTACGGCGAGTTCCTGGTCAACGCCCAGGGCGAGGACGTCGTTGCCGGTATCCGTACGCCGCAGAACATCACCGAGGCGGCGCGCATTGCCGCCGGTTCCGACAAGCCGTCGCTGCAGAAGCTGATGCCTGACGCCTTCCAGGCTTTCGTCAGCATCTCCGACCGCCTGGAAAAGCATTACCGCGACATGCAGGATCTCGAATTCACCATTGAGCGCGGCAAATTATGGATGCTGCAGACCAGGTCAGGCAAGCGCACCGCCAAGGCGGCGCTGAAGATTGCAGTCGACATGGCCAGGGACGGGCTGATCTCGAAGGAGGAGGCCGTCGCCCGCATTGATCCGGCCTCGCTCGACCAGTTGCTGCATCCGACAATCGATCCGAAGGCGGCGCGCGATATCATCGGCGTCGGCCTGCCGGCATCGCCAGGTGCTGCCACTGGCGAAATCGTGTTTTCCTCGAACGACGCCGAGGAGGCCAAGACACAAGGCCGCAAGGCGATCCTGGTGCGCATCGAGACCAGCCCCGAAGACATCCATGGCATGCATGCGGCCGAAGGCATCCTGACGACGCGCGGCGGCATGACCAGCCACGCCGCTGTTGTGGCGCGCGGCATGGGCAAGCCTTGCGTTTCGGGCGCCGGCTCGCTGCGAGTCGACTACAAGGCCGGCACGCTGATGGCGATGGGATCGACGTTCCGCAAGGGCGATATCATCACCATCGACGGCGGCAACGGCCAGGTGCTGAAAGGCGCGGTACCGATGCTGCAGCCCGAACTCTCGGGCGATTTCGCCGCCATCATGGAATGGGCCGACGGCGCGCGCCGCATGAAGGTGCGCACCAATGCCGAGACGCCGCTGGACGCTCGCATGGCGCGGTCCTTCGGCGCCGAAGGCATCGGTCTTTGCCGCACCGAACACATGTTCTTCGACGGCGATCGCATCATTGCCATGCGCGAGATGATCCTGGCCGATACGGAAAAGGACCGTCGAACGGCGCTGGCCAAGCTGTTGCCGATGCAGCGCTCGGATTTCCTCGAACTGTTCGAGATCATGGCCGGGCTGCCGGTGACGATCCGCCTGCTTGATCCGCCGCTGCACGAATTCCTGCCCAAGACCGAGGAGGAGGTGGCCGAGGTCGCCGCCGCCATGAATGTGTCGCCGGACAAGCTCCGGCGGCGCACCGAGGCGCTGCACGAGTTCAATCCGATGCTCGGCCATCGCGGTTGCCGGCTTGCCGTCTCTTATCCCGAGATCGCCGAGATGCAGGCGCGCGCCATTTTCGAGGCGGCCATCGAGGCCGGCAGGAAGGCCGGCGCGCTGGTGGTCCCCGAAATCATGGTGCCGCTGGTCGGGCTGGTGAAGGAGCTCGACTTCGTCAAGGCACGCATCGATGCGGTCGCCAAAAGCGTGATGGAGGAGACCGGTGTCAGGATCGACTATCTGACCGGCACGATGATCGAACTGCCGCGTGCCGCGATCCGCGCCCAAATCATCGCCGAGGCGGCCGAATTCTTCTCCTTTGGCACCAACGATCTGACCCAGACCACCTTCGGCATCTCGCGCGACGACGCGGCCTCGTTCCTCGAGACCTACCGGCAAAAAGGCATCATCGAGCAGGATCCGTTCGTGTCGCTCGACATAGAGGGTGTCGGTGAGCTGGTGCGGATGGCGGCCGAAAAGGGCAGGGCGACGCGGCCCGACATCAAGCTCGGTATTTGCGGCGAGCATGGCGGCGACCCGGCCTCGATCCATTTCTGCGAAAAGGTCGGCCTCGACTACGTCTCGTGCTCGCCATACCGGGTGCCGATCGCCAGGCTGGCCGCCGCGCAAGCGGCGGTGCAGGCTGCAAAGAACGGCCGCGGATAGGAGTTGGAGTCCACCGGCATCTGACCTTACCGATTTGTAACCGAATTCACGCGAACGTGCGTCTGTCGGCTCCAAATCCCGACATCGTTTCTGCCCAGTTTCCGGCCCCCGAACCCGCCCCGGTGCCAGAAACAGATGTTGCAGAACCCGCCCACGCACGTCCGCTCGATTCTCATCCTCCAGACGAAATTCATCGGCGATCTTGTCCTCGCTTCCGCGCTCGCCAGAAACCTGCGTCTCCAATATCCAAAGGCCAGGATCGTATTCCTTTGCGAGGCGAACTTTGCCAGTTTCCTGTTGGCTCATGGCATCGCCACGGACGTGGTGGCGTTCCGACGCGTACGGATGCGTGGCACCCCTGTGCAGCGTGGTTGCGAGCTTTACGCGATGGTGCGCGCTCTGCGCCGCTTCCGGTTTGACCTGACCATCGACCTGGCCGATTCCAAAACCTCACGCATCATTGTCAGGCTCGTCAGCGCCAAGACCCGCGTCGGATATGATCCCCCCGAAAAACCGTTGCGCTGGCTGGAACGCCAGCCCGCCAACGTCCTGGCCAAGCCGTTTGGCTTTGGTGGCCAGCATTATCTCTACCGCTATCTTTCGCCGCTTGAGGCGCTTGGCGTGAAGTTGCGTGCGCCGGTCCCAACGATTGAGCCGCTGCCGCTGGAGACCGCCAGGGCATTGGCGCTTCTCGACCGGCATCATCTCCGGCGTAACGCCTTCATAGCCGTTCATGCAGGAGCGAGCTTCCGGGGGCGGCAATGGCAGCCGGAACGTTTTGCGCTGGCCATCGACGAGATCTCGCGGCAGACCGGGTTGGACTTCCTGCTTGTCGGCGGCCCCGATGAACGGGCATCGGCCGAGCGCATCGTCGCCAAGGCCGCTTCGCCGGTCGTCAACGTGGTCGGGGCGCTGTCACTGGCAACGCTGCTGGCGGTCCTCGGCCAGGCACGCCTGTTTCTGGGAAACGAGAGTGGCCCGATGCAGATGGCGGCGGCCGCGGGAACGCCGGTTGTCGGCCTGTTCGGCCTGACCGACCCGGCCGTCTGGGGGCCTGTCGGCGTGGTCAGTGTTACGCCGCGGCCCTCCATGCCTTGCGAGTGCATAGCCAGGGACCTGTGCCGCCGACCCGATCCGAGCAAGGCTTGCTGCGTCTGGCGACTTGAGGTCAAAGCGGTGGTCGACGCGGTGCTCGCGATCCTTTCACGTAAGGTTAAGGACGTGGAGCACGCGTTGTGACCTCGCACTTGCCAAAGGTCAGGCCGGCGGTCAAATTGCCGCTGCCGACGCTTTTGCAGGGGCACCGTCCCGATTTCCGCCTTGATGCCGGTCTTGGGGTCGCCGCTTCAACTTTGATCCGGCCGACCTGGAAATAAATCGATGCGCCTGTTCCAAAAGTATTTTTGCGCCGTTGCGATATCGCTGTGGGCTGTCTCTCCTGGCAACGCCCAGTTGCTCGTCGCACCGACGCTGCACATCAAGGCCGAGGCGGGCGGCGGCCGCGTCGCGCTGACGCTCGATGCGTGCGGCGGAAGGACCGACACACGGATTCTCTCGGCGCTGGTGGAAAACAAGATTCCTGCCACCATTTTCGTCACCGGCATCTGGCTGAAGCACAACGCCGCCGCCGTCGAGATCATGCGGGCGCATCCCGAACTGTTTGAATTGGAAAACCATGGCGGCCGCCACATCCCGGCCGTCGACACGCCGCAAAAGATCTACGGCATTCGCAGTGCCGGCAGCCCGGAGGCCGTGCTGGCCGAGGTCGAATCGGGTGCTGCCGCTCTTGCCGTGACCGGCGAACCGGCGCCGAAATGGTTTCGCGGCGCAACCGCCGAATACAGCCCGTCGGCGATCGCGATGATACGCAAGCTTGGTTTCAAGATCGCCGGATTCTCGATCAACGGCGATGGCGGCTCATTGCTCGGCGCAAAAGAGACCGCCCGGCGCATTGCCGCGGCGAAGGACGGCGACGTCATCATCGCTCACATCAACCAGCCGACCCATGCGGCCGGCGAAGGCGTAGTGCAGGGACTTCTGGCGCTGAAGGCCAAGGGCCTCACCTTCGTGCGGCTCGACGATGCCGACGGCATCGGCGATGAAGGCACCACCGACTGATCAGTCGGGCGTGGCCTCGATGGTCACCTTGTTCGGATAGAACGCGCCGTGGTCGCGGATATCGGCCATCTCGTCGAACGGCCGCTCATAGGCCCACATCGCATCCTTGCCTGCATCGCCGGCGGGCAGCACGCTCCAATAGCTGGCATCGCCCTTATAGGGGCAATGGGTCGAGTGTTCGGTCTTGCCAAGCTGTTTGAAGTCGATGTCACCGAACGGAATGTAGAAAACAGGCGGATAGGGAGGTTCGGTCAGCACCTTGACCTTGCTGGACGAGGCGATAACGACATCGCCGGCGCGCACCGTCACGGTGCCCTTGTAAGGCTCGACCCTGATGACCTTGCCCGGATTGCTCTGAAAGCCGGGTGACGGATTTGCGATCTGGTCCATATCGGATCTCCTTGCCTCTACCCCAAGATGTGTCTGGCAAGCGCGTTGCGCAAGACCTGCCAGCCACCGGCGGGCATCGCCCGCGGCTGGCAGTCTTCCGCTTTCCTCCGGTATCGCGCCTAAAATCAGGCGGCGGCCTGGAAAGCGTCCATCAGCCCGGCATAGGCGGCAGCAATCCCGGCCACCGGATTGGTGCTTTTCGAGGTGGTCTCGACCTTCAAAGCACCACCGTTGGTCGGCAAGGTGAGCAGCAGGAACTGGCGATTGCCGCCATCGCCGACCGATGCGGCGGCGACGTGCTGGGCTTCGCCCTCGTTCTCGACGCACATCTTGAACAAGAGCGTGCCGCCGACAGCTTCGAGGGCGCCGCCGACGACCTCGACGAATTCATCTTCGGAAACGGTTTTGGCGTCAGGCACCCGATCGGCCTGCGCCACATCGGCGGCCACCAGATCGGCCAGGCTTTCGGCAAGCGTATTTTCGAGGGCTTTGTCGTCGAGCTGCGCGTCCATGCGAACCTCTTTCATTCGCCAATCGCGCCCCGCCGTTAATCAACGTTAACGCCGAGCATGGCCGGATTGTGGCGAATTCGGCCTCAATTGGCTCCATGCCCCGCTCCAGCCCGATCCTGGCTGGACAATCCGCCGGTTCGTCCCACAATGGCGAAAAAATAACGGGAGGAACAAGATGCTCGGGCTGATGCAGGAATGGCCGCTGCTTTGCCATAAGCTGATCGACAATGCCGAGCGGCAGCACGGCAACCGCGAAATCGTGTCGCGTTCGATCGAGGGGCCGATCGTGCGCAGCACATATGCCGAAATCCATGATCGTGCCCTGAAGGTCGCCGAGCGGCTCGAGCGTGACGGTTTCGGGCTTGGCGACCGCATCGCGACCCTGGCCTGGAACACCGCGCGCCATATCGAGGCCTGGTACGGCATCATGGGTGTCGGCGCCATCTATCACACGCTCAACCCGCGGCTCTTTCCCGAGCAGATCACCTGGATCATGAACAATGCCGGGGACAAGGCGATCTTCGTCGACCTGACCTTCCTGCCTCTGCTCGAAAAGATCGCCGGCGCGGTCAAGTCGCTGAAGCAGGTTATCGTGCTGACCGACAACGCGCATATGCCGGAGACTGCGCTGCCCAATGTGGTTGCGTACGAAGAATGGCTTGCTGAAGCCGACGGCAACTTCGCCTGGAAGACTTTCGACGAAAACACCGCCGCCGGTATGTGCTACACCTCGGGCACCACGGGCGATCCGAAAGGCGTCCTCTACAGCCATCGTTCGAACGTGCTGCACGCCATGATCGAAGCGATGCCCGACGCCATGGGCCTGTCGTCGCGCGATACCGTATTGCCGGTCGTGCCGATGTTTCACGCTAACGCCTGGGGCCTTGCCCAGAGCGCGCCGATGATCGGCGCCAAGCTGGTCATGCCCGGCTGCAAGATGGATGGCGCTTCGATCTACGAGCTGCTCGACACCGAGAAGGTGACCTTCAGCGCCGCCGTGCCGACGGTGTGGATGATGCTCCTCCAGCATCTGGAAGAAACTGGCAAGAAACTGCCCTATCTGCAGAAAGTCGTCATCGGCGGCGCGTCCTGTCCACGCGCGATCACGACGAAGTTCCAGGACAATTACGATGTCCAGGTCGTCCACGCCTGGGGCATGACCGAGATGTCGCCGCTCGGCACGCTGTGCACCTTGAAGCCGGATTACGCCGGGCTGAAGGGCGAGGCTCGCCTCGCCGTTCAGCAGAAGCAGGGCTTTACGCCATTCGGCATCGAAATGAAGATAACGGATGACGACGATAACGAGCTGCCATGGGACGGCAAGACCTTCGGCCGACTCAAAGTCCGCGGGCCGGCCGTCGCGCGCGCCTATTATGGCGGCATCGGATCCGAACAGTTTGATGAAGACGGCTGGTTCGATACCGGTGATATCGCGCATATCGACCCCGGCGGCTACATGCAGATCACCGATCGCGCCAAGGACGTGATCAAGTCGGGCGGCGAATGGATCTCGACCATCGAGCTCGAGAACCTCGCTGTCGGCCATCCCGACGTGGCGGAGGCCGCCGCCATCGGCATTCCGCATTCCAAATGGGGCGAGCGGCCTTTGCTCGTGATCGTACGCAAGCCGGGCAGGGAGCCGACCAAGACGGATATTCTCGCTTTCATGGACGGCAAGGTGGCGAAGTGGTGGATGCCGGACGACGTCGCTTTTGTCGGCGAAATCCCACACACGGCTGCCGGCAAGATCCAGAAGATTACCTTGCGCCAGCAATTCCGGGATTATCACCTGCCGACGGATTGACCGGAGATGCGGCGTCTTTGCGTCTTCAAGCCGGCGCTGAAAGGCACTATGCCTGTGTTCGGGTTGGGGCAGCGCGGAAAACAATGACGGGAATTCCCGAGCGACAGACATCGAGGGCTGCCGGTTGGTCGCGGCGCGCCGGCGCCTTTTCGGCGGTCCTGCTGCTGACCGTACTCATCGGCCACCGATATGATCTCGTCGAGACGTCGGCATTCCTGTGGGTGCTCGCCATTGTCGCCTTGCTGGCCGCGTTTGCGCTTCTGTTCGCCGGGTTTGCCTTTGCGCGATTGTGGAATTTCGGTGATCGCGGCGGCCATGACCTGACCGTCGGCGCCTTGCTGGCGGTTCTGGTGCTCATCCCTTACGGCGTCGCGGCCTATTGGGTGGCCACTTATCCGCCGCTGCGCGACATCTCGACGGATCTGGACGACCCACCGGTGCTCGATATTTCCACCCGGACAAAGGATATGAACGAGCTTTTGCCGCCGACACCCGGCGAGCAGCGCCTGCAAATCGAAGCTTATCCGCTTGTTACCGGACGCAGCTACACCTTGCCTTTCGATCGCGTTCTGGAGGCGGTCAAAACGGTGCTCGATCGGCGCGGCTGGCAGCTCACGGCGCCGTTTCCAGACGCAGCAGGGCAAAGCGACCTGACGGTCGATGCGCTGGCCAAGGGCTTGCTGCTTGGTCTTCCCGCCGATGTTGCCATCCGCGTGACCGACGACGGCGATGCGGTCATCGTCGATATGCGCTCGGCCTCGCGTTACGGCCGCTACGACCTTGGCGACAATGCAGCGCGTATCACCGATTTCCTTTCCGAACTCGACCAGGAAGTCGCCGGCCAGGTGGGCGTGGCGCCGGCGGAATGATATCCGAAGTGTGCTAGGTTGCCGGCGAATAGATGCCGTCGATAGCCGGCGCGCCGTCGGTGTGGACCAGGCCGCGCGCCATCAGGTCTTCCAGATGGGCAAGCACCGACAGACCGGCCGCGCCATGCAGGCGCGGGTCGGTGTCGCGATAGATCACCTTCACCATGTCCTTGATTGTCCGGTCGCCGCTGTTGATCCGCTCCAGAATTGCGCGTTCGCGCATTTTGCGATGCGTTTTCAATCCGCGCATGAAGCTGCGCGGCTCGGTCACCGGCCCACCATGACCGGGCAGCAGCAGCCGGTCGTCACGTTCGATCAGCCGATCGAGCGATGTCATGTACTCGGCCATCTCGCCATCCGGCGGTGCGACGATCGTGGTTGCCCACGCCATGACGTGATCGGCCGAGAAAAGGATGCCGGTTCCCTCCAGCGCGAAGGCCGCGTGATTGGCGGTATGGCCGGGCGTCAGCACCGTCCGGATCGCCCAGCCATCGCCGTCGATCACCATATCATCCGGTAGCGCGACGTCTGGAACGAACTCGATGTCGGCGCTGGCATCGAGCGGATTGACCTCGCCGGTGCGCAACGGCCGCGCCGGGCGATGCCGGCCCTCCGCCAGAACCACCGCACCCGTATGCCGCTTTAACCGCGCCGCCAGCGGCGAATGGTCGCGATGCGTGTGGCTGACGAAGATATGGCTGACCGGCCTGGTCCCGATCGCTTCGAGCAGTGTTCTAAGATGTGCCTCGTCATCCGGTCCGGGATCGATCACCGCCACCGTCTCGCGACCGACGATATAACTGTTGGTTCCGTGAAAGGTGAACGGGCTTGGGTTCGGGGCCGTGACGCGTTGAATACCAGGCGCAACGATCACGCCCTTGCCATAGGACGGTTCGAAGCGTGTGTCGAATTTCAGCGCCATGCGAACGTCGCGACCTTTTTGGGGCGAGGGCAAAACCGATTGCCGCATAGCACGGAAGCCAATATAGGAAAACGCAAGGCCGCGTTCGGCGGCAATCTGGAACGGGGAAGACCATGGCAATTGCAACGACGATGCGTCCGCTTATTTCTCTCGCTCTGCCTGAAAAGGGCGCGGCACGGCTGGCAGGACAGCTTTTGCTGGCGATCGCCGGAACGCTGCTGTTGATCTTGTCTGCCAAGACCAAGGTCATGCTCGGACCGGTCGATATCTCGATGCAGACGCTCGCCGTCTTGCTGATCGCTGCCGCCTTCGGCATGCGCCTTGGCGTCGCCACGCTGCTTCTCTACATGGCTGAGGGCGCGCTGGGGCTTCCGGTCTTCCAGAGCACGCCGGAAAAGGGCATCGGCATCGCCTACATGCTCGGATCGACCGGCGGTTATCTTGCCGGCTTCGTCGTCATGGCGGCGATCGTCGGCTGGGCTGCCGACCGTGGCTGGGATCGCCATCCTATCAAGCTCTTCAATGCCATGCTGGTGGCCGAGATCGTCATGATGGTAATGGGCTTTGCCTGGCTGGCGCTGTTGATCGGCCCGGAAAAATCCTGGCAGTTCGGGGTGGTGCCCTTTATCGTCGGCGATCTGATCAAGGTTGCGCTGGCCGCGAGCTTGGTGCCGGCTGTCTGGTCGCTGTTGAAGCGTTCGTAAAGCCGGTCGAGCGGAACTTAAGCCAAAAACGGACCTGCATGTTGCACCGCTGTCACCAAGCTATTGCCTGAACCCCATGACTCGATGGCAACCTGTTCTGCGCGATTACCTGTCGAATGGTTTTCGCCGTAGTTGGTGTGGCCGTGCAGGATCTTTCTCGCTGGCGGCTGGCTTCTAGCGCGACGCCATCCGTCACATTAGCTTCAAGTCGACGGGCTAAGTACCAGAACCAACGGGCGATTCGTCACGACCAGCGTAACCAAGCACCTACGTATGGAAATAAATTGCTCGACATAGCATCTCAGCCAGCTGAAAAAGAAAGCGGCTCGGTGATTATTTAGGCACAGCTAAATTTCTGGACAATGTGTAGGAAATTCTTAACCCAACCGCCTTGACTTTAGTGGCTTGGTTGCTTGCTGGTATCCACACACTGTCGTAACCGTTGACCTGAGATCATGCCGCTGACCGCCGAAGGAAGACACGTGAGTAGCGCGGAAAAAACAACGAGCAAGGCAACAGCCCTGTCGCGTGGGCCGACCGCCGCGCCGGCAACCCGCTGGTATGCGGCCAGCGTCTTTCCCGGGAAGGAGCATGTCGCAGAGCGGCATCTCCGGATCCAGGGATTCGAGCCCTTTGTGCCTCGCTGCGAGAAAACCGTGCGTCATGCCCGGCGGCTCGAGACACGGTCTGCGGCTTATTTCCCGGGCTATATGTTCATCGCCCTCGACCTCGCGCTGCAACGTTGGCGCTCGGTCAATGGAACATTCGGTGTGCGCTCCCTCGTCACACAAGGCGACCGGCCTTTGCCGGTCCCCTCGGGTCTGGTAGAGCGTTTCATTGCATTGACCGGTGAGGACGGGCTGCTTGATTTCAGTGGAGGCCTCGCAGCTGGTGCCTCGGTCCGAATCCTTTCGGGCCCTCTCGCGGAACAGATCGGTCGCCTTGACCGGCTCGATCCAGCCGGAAGAGCCCGGGTTCTGGTGGCCATCATGAATGGCGAAATCCCTGTCGACTTGGATGCCAGGGATCTCGTAGCAATCGCGTAGCCGCAAACATCAAGGCGGCGTCGTGATGTAAATTGTTGTAGGATGCGCTCTCGGGTTTCACCCGGGAGTGCGGTAGCCGTCGTTCGGTGGGGAATAGGCGCTGTCTGGCGAGATCATCTCATCGGCGCTGATTGAGAGTACGCGGTATGCGAATAACAATGATTGGTGCCGGCTATGTAGGGCTCGTCTCGGGCGCCTGCTTTGCCGACTTTGGCCATCAGGTCTGCTGCGTCGACCGGGATGCGGAAAAGCTTGCCATGCTCAAACTTGGCAAGATACCGATCTATGAGCCAGGGCTCGACGACCTCGTCACCACCAACACCGCGCAAGGCCGCTTGCGTTTCGACGACAATCTGGCCGATGCCGTTTCTCAATCGGATGTCGTTTTCATCGCCGTCGGCACGCCGTCACGGCGTGGCGATGGGCACGCCGATCTGTCCTTCGTTTACGACGCGGCCGCCGAAGTTGGCCGCGCGCTCAAAGGATTTACGGTCGTGGTGACGAAATCGACCGTCCCTGTCGGTACCGGCGATGAGGTGGAACGGATCATCCGCGAGCAAAATTCCGCCGCCGATTTTGCGGTGGTCTCCAATCCGGAATTTCTTCGCGAAGGATCGGCGATCGAGGATTTCAAACGGCCCGACCGCATCATTGTCGGAACCGATGCCGAACGGGCCAAGGCGGTCATGGGCGAGATCTACCGCCCGCTCTCGTTGAATGCCGCGCCGATATTCTATACCAGCCGACGTACCGCGGAGCTCACCAAATATGCCGGCAACGCGTTTCTGGCCATGAAGATCACCTTCATCAACGAAATTGCCGATCTCTGCGAGAGGTTGGGGGCCGATGTGCAGGACGTCGCACGCGGCATCGGCATGGACAACCGCATCGGTGCAAAGTTTCTTCATGCCGGGCCTGGCTACGGTGGCTCCTGTTTCCCGAAGGATACGCTGGCGCTGGTCAAGACCGCGCAGGACGCGGCAAGCCCCATGCGGCTTATTGAAACGACGGTCTCGATAAATGACCAGCGCAAACGGGCGATGGCGCGCAAGGTGGTCGAAGCCTGCGGCGGATCGGTGCGCGGCAAGACCATCGGTATCCTCGGCCTTACGTTCAAGCCGAACACCGACGATATGCGCGACGCCCCCTCATTGGCCATCATTCAGGCACTCAAGGATGCGGGCGCTTCGATCAAGGCCTATGATCCGGTCGGGATGGAGCAGGCACGCAAAATGATCGAGGGTATTGAATTCGGCGAAAGCGCCTACGCGGTAGCCGACGGCTCGCATGCGATCGTCATCGTCACCGAGTGGAATGCGTTTCGGTCATTGGATCTGAAGCGGCTCCGTGCACTCATGGCGACGCCGGTGATGGTCGACCTGCGAAACGTCTATCGCGGCGAGGACGTCGTGAGGGAAGGCATAGCCTATTCGAGCGTCGGACGAGGAGCGATATCTCGTCGAATGGATGCGGATCATTGAAGCATAAATGTCGATCAGGTTAGCGGAAATAAACTTGAACACTTCTACAATTACCCTGCCTAAAGCAAGACACCTTTTGCTTCGGATGCGCTTTCAATTGCTTGGCGGATTGACCTTCGCTATCTTGATTCCTGTGCTTATCCGTATGTCGTTTGGTTTCGGCGTAATATTTTCTTCAAACATGCAGGTCACGATTTTGGCTGCATTCATTGCTCACACGACAGGCTACTTGTTTTATAAGCGAATTGGAAATTTTCCTGGTGTGGCAGCAACAGGTTACATCCTACCCACCTTTGCGCTGACCTACGGTCTGGTTTTTGCGAGCATTTTCTTTTTTCGATTTGACTACAGCCGGTTCCAAGCCGCTGCCAGCTTCATCCAATCAACATTGTGGTATTTCGGCTTGCATTTAGCCACACGAAGGCTAGCTCCATACCGGCTGGCAATAATTCCTGGCGGAGATGTCAGTAGGCTCGAAAGCATACCAGGCGTGAGTTGGCACTGGATCCGTTCGCCTGACAGGGTTATCGAGTATGCAAACGGCGTCGTGGCCGATCTTCGGGCCGACCTTTCAGATGAGTGGGAGCGGTACATCGCCGACCGTGCGCTCTCGGGAACGCCGGTTTACCACGTCAAACAGATCAGCGAATCCCTGACCGGCCGGGTTGAGATCGAGCATCTTTCCGAAAATACCCTAGGCTCTTTGAACCCGAATCAGGCTTACCTGAAAATAAAGCAGGCCATTGACTGGGTTTCTGCATTGTTTGTCCTTGTTGTTTTCTCGCCATTGCTGATGTTCGTGGCGATTGCCATAAAGATCGATTCACCTGGGCCGGCGCTATTTCGACAGATAAGAATGGGTTACAGAGGACTTCCTTACGAGGTCTACAAGTTCCGAACGATGAAGCGCAGCGCCATCATCGGCGATGAGAAAGAAGCGGCGATCACAAAGGCCGGCGACGCGCGCATCACCCGCTTGGGGCAGCTCTTGAGAAAATCCAGGATCGACGAGTTGCCGCAGGCGTTCAACATTCTGCGCGGCGAGATGAGTTGGATCGGTCCTCGGCCGGAAGCACTCGTGCTCTCGAAATGGTACGAAGCGGAGCTGCCCTTCTATCGATATCGGCACATCGTTCGGCCTGGCATTACCGGATGGGCGCAAGTCAATCAGGGGCACGTTGCGGCCGTGGACGACGTTCTGGAGAAACTTCACTACGACTTCTACTACATCAAAAATTTCTCCCCTTGGCTCGATGTGCTGATTGTGTTTCGTACCATCCGAACCATGCTGACAGGATTTGGCGCGCGTTGACCGAACGGCGAAGATCGGGAGCCAACGTCGCAATACCGTCCCTTACGAGCATAGGACGGGGCAGCGACGTTTTTTTGAAACGGGTAAATTCTAAGATTTGCTGACGAGCGTTGGAAATATCGTTGTATCGTCCTTGGAGAAAACACAATGACTAGGAAGACCGCACTCATTACCGGCATCACCGGCCAAGATGGCGCCTATTTGGCGGAACTTCTTTTGGCAAAGGGCTATGATGTTCATGGCATCAAGCGGCGTTCCTCGTCGTTCAACACCGGTCGCATCGACGGTCTCTACCAAGATCCTCATGAAAAGAACGTCAGGCTGTCGTTGCACTATGGCGACATGACCGACGCCACCAACCTCATCCGCATCGTCCAGGAAGTGCAGCCAGACGAGATTTATAATCTCGCCGCACAATCGCATGTCCAGGTGAGCTTCGAGACCGCGGAATATACGGCGAACGCGGATGCGATCGGTACGTTGCGTCTCCTCGAAGCCATCCGGCTGCTTGGCCTGACAAAAAAGACGCGTTTTTATCAGGCGTCGACTTCCGAGCTCTACGGTAAGGTGCAGGAGATCCCGCAACGCGAGACGACCCCTTTCTATCCCCGGTCGCCATATGCGGCCGCAAAGATCTATGCGTATTGGATCACAGTGAATTACCGCGAAGCTTACGACATCCATGCTTCCAACGGCATACTGTTCAACCACGAGAGCCCGATGCGCGGCGAGACGTTCGTCACCCGCAAGATCACCCGGGCGGCTGCTGCGATCAGCTTGGGCCTTCAGGACAAGCTTTACCTCGGCAATCTGTCTGCCGAGCGGGACTGGGGCCACGCTCGCGACTATGTCGAAGGTATGTGGCGAATTCTTCGGCATGACGTGCCGGACGACTACGTTCTCGCAACCGGCGTGAAGAACTCGGTCCGCCGCTTTGTCGAGCTTGCATTCAATGAGGTTGGGACCGAGATCCAATGGGTTGGTTCGGGCATCGACGAAAAAGGCATCGACGCGAAATCGGGCGCCGTTCTGGTCGAGGTGGATCCGCGCTATTTCAGACCGACCGAAGTTGAGCTTCTGATTGGCGACGCCTCGAAAGCGGAGCGCGTTCTAGGGTGGAAGGCGACAACGTCCCTCGCAACCATGATCCAGGAAATGGTCCAGTCCGACCTTGAAACGGTAAAGCGCGAATCGGAGCACAGGCGTCTGGACGAGGATCAGATTCGAATTGCGGCACAGTAAGAAGCGTTGAACCGAGGTGACATGAAAATCTCGGTTTTAACAGTTTGCCGGAATTCGGCGGCGACAATTAACCATACGCTCGACAGCTTCTTGGCCCAGGACCATTTGGACAAGGAACTGGTGGTCATAGATGGGGGCTCGTGGGATGAGACGTTGTCGATAATCCGATCTTACTCACAGGACCAGATTCGGTTGGTCAGCGAACCCGACAGCGGAATGTATGATGCACTCAACAAAGCACTGCGGCTCTATACGGGTGATGCCGTAGGGGTTCTTAATTCCGACGATTGCTTTCACGACCGCACGGCGCTGAGGCGAATCTCCGCAGGGCTCGAACAAGCGGACATTGTGCATGGCGACCTAGACTTTGTTGAAGACCATCTGACCAAGCGGGTCGTACGCCGTTGGCGTGCGGTTCCCCGACCCGCCAAGGGGTTTCGGACCGGCTGGATGCCGGCCCATCCCACGTTCTATGTTAAACGGAAGGTCGCCGAAGCGATCGGTGCTTTCGACCTTAATTTCAAGGTGGCATCGGATTATGATTGGATGCTCAGAGCTGTTGAACTCCATGGATTTCAATCGGCCACAATCGAGCAGGTCTTGGTTGACATGATGATTGGTGGCGAGAGCACGCGCAGCCTTAAATCTCATGTTTTGCACAATATGGAAGCGTTGCGAGCACGCCGCCGATGGCTGGGTTCGGGTGGGATAGACTATGCGCTCATCGCAAAGCCTGTACGCAAAGTTGGGCAGTTTTTCGTGGGTCGCGGCAGGTCCCGGGCATGAAACGAAAACAAGGTTTTTTCTTTGCGGTATGCGAGGTGGGTTGGATAACTGTAAGGCGAGTCTTTTTAGCTGACTCATCTCAGATTTGCTCGAGCTCCCGTGTTTCGGCGAGCCTAAAAACAGTAAGCGGTTAGCTCAGCTATGAACATCTATGGCCTGCAGAATTCCGCTTTTTCGCTTTTCGCTAAAGTGGCGCCATTGCGTTTGCGCATTCCATCACGTGGCTGCGGTTTCTTTGGTGACCTCTTCATGACCCTCAATGGGCTAAGGTTTGCTGAGCTTTGCGGAGCTGATGCCTCCGTGGTATGGGGGCAAAATAGCCTCTATTTCGATGCGAACTCGGGACAGAACGCTTATCGCTACTTTTTCGAACAGGCCGAGTTTGATATTAGGACGCCCAGATCGCGCTTGTCCTTGGATATGAAATATCGACCAACTGCCGATACATTTCGCCCATATGACGGCCTGAGCGTCCGCGCATCGCTTAGACGTGCGCTCGCGACGTATTGTGTTGTCCGAAAGGAAATTGCAGACGCAGTTGAGACGTTCGTCCGTGACGAATTTAGCAATCTAACGCTTGGTGTTCATATTCGCATGACGGATGCGGCGACCGGTGTTGAGAACCGGAAAGTCGCTGCGATTGATCTCTATAAACATCACGCAGACAAATGGGTCAACAGAAACCCCGATGGACGAGTGTTCTTAGCAACCGATGACGAGCGAATTGTCGAGGAGTTCGGCCATCGCTACCGCGAGCGGCTTGTTGTTCGAAAGAGTTTACGATCAACAGACGGAACGTCCTTGCACGGTCACTACGATATTGGGGTCGCAGGAAGTGGTCTAACTAAGGGTCAAGATGTTCTTACCGAAGCGTTGATTCTTTCGCGATGTAATTATCTCGTTAGAAGTCACTCCAGAGTAACCTGTTACACACTTTGTGTGAATCCGGCACTAGAATTTACTGACCTGAGCTTGGAAATCGACGGGGTAGACAGAACGCCTTGGCTCCGCGGTAATGGATTTTATTGAAGGACGATGGCTCAGATAGTTCCATTTATCGTGTTGGGATTGGCTGCCCTTGTTGCGATGCGCCTGCCGCTTGGAAAGGATTTAGCTGTACCGGCGTTTCTTCAACCCTGGTTTGCGCTGACCCCAAATGTGGGGCTCAACCTTCCGCTCTCTAAGCTCCTGTTTGGCATTCTCATATTCAAATATCTTCTGCATGGGCGCTTTGATCCAATAAAGTCGTCGCTTTTTCTAATCTATATGCTGCTGTTGGCGTCGGGATTTTGTGCCGCCACTGTTTCGCTGTCTGTAACAGGATCAGGCGTAGAATTTGTTGGTGGCGCATTTCGAAATGGCTGGCTGCGTGTTTTCGTAGCTGCAATCAGTCTCACACTTAGCTTTGCGCCCATGTTCCTGCTTTTGGCGAAAGGGATCGACATACCTTCTCGCTTCCTAATTCGATGTATCTGCGTTTCTCTGCTCACACTGTGTCTGCTCGGTATTTGCCAGTTCGCCGTTTTTGTGGCGACGGGAATCGATATTTTACCGCTCGGACTTTTTATGGGGGCAGAAGATGTGCGAACCGGTATGCTGGCTATGGGCGGCTCCCTTTATATTAGGCCTGGTTCTCTTGCCGGCGAACCGAAGAGTTTAGGTATTGGCGCCTGCGTGCTTTTGCTGATGTTAATTACGATGGGGCGTCAGATCTTCCCGTCCAAGTTCAATAGATATTTTGCGGGAGGAGTCGGTCTAGTGGCGATTTTGCTCACGCAGTCGACCTCGGCCTTCGTTTCATTATGTCTAGGATTGGCTGTTTACCTAGCGCTGCGCAGCGTAGGGCGACCGCTCCGGAACGGCGAGATAGTTTCGTTGTATACCACTGGTGCTGTTCTGATTCTCGCTGTGTTCCTCACGAGAGTCTCGAGTATCGATACCCTTGGTTTGTCTGCACAAGAGGTGGCGACTCCAGATAGCTTTGTTTCTCTTCTACAAAGCAGAACGCTGGACCGGTTAGAAGTGGAAGACTTCGATGTGATTATTCTTAAGTCAATGCTCGATGACACTCAATCGATGATCGTAGGAAAGGGGCTGGGATTGGCTCACCTTTTTACCAACGACTATATTCCTGACGTGTGGCGGTACTACATGGAAGACCGCATCATATTTCCGAAAACCGGTTTGACGTTTTACCTCGCTAGTGGAGGTATCTTTTCTGTGTTTCTCTTTGTTATGCTGATGGCGGCTCTGACCCCAGGAGCTCGGCAGGGTGGAGACTTGTTGGATAGAAGGTTGTGGCGGTCCCTTCTTTTTATGCAACGCACGGTTATCCCGCTTATGTTTTTAGCAATGATACGTATCTATGTGCTCGAACTGTCACTGCTGGTTGGCGCAATTCTGACATTCGGTCTTCAGCAGACGCTAAATATCGATGGTCGGAGACACCTCTTGTCCTTGAATCCCAGTGATAGGAGAAGACCCGCTTCAACACCCATTCGATTTGCTGAGGTCCCCATACAGTTAGAAACAAGCGCTCCTTCGCATTTCAGAAACACCGGAGAGATTGAATGATCCCACATTCTTTGAAGCTACGAGCCAGAGATATGGCGCGACTAGTTGGACTCGAGGTGAGTCCAAGCAATCTCTACTCACGCTTTGATCTTCGGCTTGTCGAGCTTCTCAACATCAAACAAGCACGGTTCCTTCTGGATGTGGGTGCGAATCGGGGTCAGTTTGCATCTGAGATTTTGAAGGCTGGGTTTGAGGGGACGGTTATATCGTTCGAGGCCTTGCCCCAAGTCTATCAGGAGCTCTTGGCTTCGGCGTCGGCATTTGGCGAACGATGGGTGGTAGCGCCGCGGGCGGCGCTTAGCGACTTCGATGGCAACGTTTCTTTCAACGTGACTAAGAATTTTGTGAGTAGCTCATTGCTCCAACCAACTGACTATATGCTGAATGAGAGCGAGCAACTCACGATTCTGGAAACAATCCAGGTTCCAACAAAGCGCTTGGACGACTTGGTTGGATCACTTGAGTTATCCGAGGGATCATTTTTCCTAAAGTTGGATGTTCAGGGCGCCGAACATCTCGTTCTTGCCGGCGCTCGCGAGACACTGAGACGTTCCGCGGGCGCACTCTTAGAAGTTCACCTCGTAGACTACTATGAAGGTCAAGCTTCATGGAAGCAGCTTGACGCTATTATGACTTCTAACGGTTTGAGCTTATGGGATGTCCATCCTGTCCTTCGGGACGGCTATGGCAGGCTCGAGGCGATGGACATCGTTTATGTTCGGTCGGACGACACTCGGCCGCAGTGATTTCACTCAACGCTTACTCGAGGTAACCCAATGATACAAGCATTCATCAAAAATAGTGTAGAGCGGCTATCGGGTGACCAGGTTTGGCTGGAGCGCAGTGCAGATTTCTCACGGCTGGCGGAGTTTGTTCACTCTGTGCGCCCGCGTGCAACGACTACGCCGTTAGTAAGAATTGGGAAGCCGGGTGATGGCGGGTATCTACTGCCAGAGGATATGGAGGGCATGAAGATATTGATTTCGCCTGGCGTCTCGACAGAGGTGAGCTTCGATTCTGAAATGTCGAAGCGCGGATTGCACTCGTTTATGGCAGATGCGTCTGTAGATGGACCTCCTGTTGACGATCCGAATTTCCATTTCTTCAAGAAATTTGTGGACGTTCACGAGGATAATGTGAACATGCGGCTTGATTCCTTGTGCCAGAAGGTTCCTCCAGAGCTTGATGGCGATCGGATACTCCAAATGGATATCGAAGGGGCAGAGTATCGCGTGCTTTTGGATCTTAGCGAAGAAAATCTAAAAAAGTTTAGAATAATGGTGATTGAATTTCATCACCTTACCCGGCTATTTGGGGAGTGGCAGATGCAAATTATAAGTGCAACATTCCGAAAGTTACTGCGCCATCACTACGTCGTCCATATTCACCCGAATAACGTTGCGCCGCCGACCCAAAGAGGTGGCGTGAGTATTCCACCGGTTATGGAATTTACGTTTCATCGCAAGGATCGCACGGCTTTGATCGAGAGTGGGAAGTGCTTAATTCCAAATCCGCTAGACGCAGATAATCTGCCATATCGCCCTGCGGTCGTTCTTCCAGAGTGTTGGAGATAGATGCCATCTACATCTATATCATCAGTACGCAAGGGCTATCTCCCCTATTGGATGAGTTGTTGCATAACTGTTGTGAGGAAATGATATTGTATTTTGTGCAGTCGGATTGATCGTTTGCTGACCAGAAGACTTCGGCAAGTCGCCTCAACTGCCGTTCTCGGAAGCGTCGCAAATGTCGTTCGGGTTCTTGCGACTTTAGTGACAGTGCCGTCGCTTCTCACATATCTTGGGCAGGATCGTTTTGGTCTTTGGATCCTTTCCCTTTCCCTCATGGGCGTTCTTGGATTCGCGTATTCAGGGACGGCAGGTGCCATTGTCACTGCAGTGGGTCGCTCGCTCAAAGATCCTTCGCATGACGCAGCTCGCCGTGCTGCTACCAGTGCTATGACGATATCTGTTTTATCCGGGTTGTTTTGCACGGTCGCTGGGCTTTTAATCTGCTGGCTTGTCGATCTGCCGTCTCTCTTGGGCGTAAGAGCGTCAGTCTCTGCCCATGAAGTTACAACGCATTTGGCGACGATGGCGCTTTTGCTCGGCGTCGGCTTTCCTGCGAATGTGCCGAAGTTCGTATTGATCGGGTCATTGCTTGGGGGGGTTGCCTATAGCATTGAGTTGGTCGGAGTAATCAGTGCAACGTGTTTGCTCCTGATTTCCATATCGTTTAAGCAGCCACTACATATTCTTGTGATGGCCTTTCTCTGCCCTCAATATCTTCTCATGTTTTTCCTCGGGCGATATGCGCTGAGCCGCTATAATGTTCCATTATTTTCCCGGCGCTACTTTTTATGGAGAGACGTTGTTGGTATGTTTCGGGAAGGATCAAAGCTCGCCCTTAGCCAAGCTTCCTTTGCAATTGCCTCACACACAGATTTGACTTTGATAAGCGTGATTGCCGGTGCTGGGGCCGCTGTGCCCTACGGATTGGCACAGCGGGTATTTGGAGTTCCGATAATGTTTTTGGCCGTAGCGAATGATGCGCTTTGGCCAGCTCTAGCCCGGGCCGACGCCAACGGCGAAAGACGTTGGGTCCGGACTACCTATCTTCGAACGCTGATTTCAATGGGTATCATATCATCTGTGGCAAGTAGTCTAATTTGGATGCTTTACGGGCCCTTGACTAAGCTTTGGCTTGGAGCTTCTATCGCGTCTAGCCCTCTTTTGTTGGGCGGAATGGCGGCCCTCGTCGTAGCTACGATGCTGGTGCACACTACCGCCACGCTACTTCGTTCAGTCGGACAGACAACCATTCTCATGCGAGCAATGGTGGCGATGATGATGGTAAACGTGCCCACTTCAATCGCCCTAATTCATTTTATCGGCGCCGCTGGCGCTGTATGGGGTACGGTTATCTCGTACGCAATCTGTCTGATCGCTCCGTTCATTTGGATTGTACCGAGAATTTTGGAACAAAGAGAAACTGGTAGTGCCGGGGCCGAGCCAGCAAGTACATAGGAATAATCAGGTGTAAGAGTGAGAATATCAATAGTAATGCCGACTTTGAATCAGGGGCGCTTTATCGAAGAAGCTCTTCTTTCCATTTTTAGTCAGGACTATTTCGATAAAGAAGTGATTTTGATGGACGGTGGATCGACAGATGAGACGATGGCAATCGTCGATCAATACCGTGATCGAATCGCGGTGTGTGAAAGCAGCAAGGATGATGGCCAGAGCGATGCCCTGGCCAAGGGCTTTTCGAAGGCGACCGGTGATATTTTGACCTGGCTGAGTTCGGATGACATCCTTCTTCCTGGCGCACTATCTAGCGTTGCTCGCACGTTTGTTTCGCAGCCTGACTGCGAATGGGCATTCGGAAACCTGGTGTGGATAGATGCCGATGGTTTCGTGCTCCGCTGTCGGAGAGGCGAAGCGTGGTCAAGGCTGGCTGTTCAGCTTGGGGTGTTGTCAGCATGCGGCCCATCGGCGTTTTTTGGCCGCGACCTTTACGAGCGCGTCGGTGGGATTAATCGGAAATTGCACTATATGATGGACACCGAATTGTGGTGGCGCTTCGCGCTTTGCGGTTCGCGCTTCGTTCGTCTGCCGCGATATACGTGGGCACTTCGCCTGCACGAGAACGCTAAAATGTCAGGGCACATGTTTTCTGATCCCGACGATCCTAAGCAGTTACGGATTGAAACCGCGAAAGGGAGAGAGAGGGAACATATCGAGCAGATTCAAATGAGGTGCAAGGTTCGATCGGACGCTTTCGTGGCTCCGCTACGACTGGCACTCAAAGCGTCTACGCCTGGATACATTCGATCGTTGGTCGATAGCTGGCATTGGCACGGAAAGCCTTTGCCTTTGCTTTTGGAGAAAATGGAATGAGACGAAAATTGACAGTTTGGTGGGGAATTCCCTGCAAAAGTGCCATTCCGGTTTTCAAATCTCTAGCCGAGCAACTAGACATCGATATCCTTTTTGTAGCTTTGAACGACTTACCAACTCACCGCAAAAAGCTAGGTTGGGGTATACCTGACTTTGGTGAATTGTCATTCGAAGTGCTTGGTGCAAATTGGATTTCTAAGGCTGTTGCGCTGATTGATGATCGTGCGGGCCTTCACATTGTAAACGGAATATATCATGATAAACGTGTTCGGTATGTCTCGCACCGACTGGTAGAAAAAAACCGAGAATTTGGCGTTATCATGGAAGCGCCAGCGAATCTTCGGACTGGACTGAGGCGCATCATAAAAAAGTTTGTCGGCCCAATAGTGACGCCGTTTCGCACTCGTTCTGTCGCCCAAAAGGCTAAGTTTGTTCTGTCTGCATCGGGTGATCATCAACGTGATTTCGAACGCTTAGGTTTCGCGAGGGATCGTATCTTTCGGTACGGATACTTTCCTGATTTTCCAGCAATAACCAGGAAGACTGGCCCCAACTTCGATCTACGTATTCTATGCATTGGCTATTTAGAGCCGTTTAAGGGCCAGGATTGTCTTCTATCCGCCTTAGCTATACTGAAACACAAAATACCATTTGAGTGTGCTGTAACCGGATTCGGGTCGTCTGAATCTTATCTTTTGAAGATGAGAGACCGCCTTGGTTTGCAAGAAAATGTAAAATTTGAAGGGGTGGTCAGTAATGACAAACTGAGGGAATTGTTTAATTGGGCAAATATTCTTATAGCTCCGGGTCTTGAAGAGCCATGGGGTATTCGGGTGAACGAGGCTCTTCTCTCGGGCCTGCCGGTCGTCGTCAGTGATGGCGTGGGCGCAAAAGAACTGGTAGAGGTAAGCGGTGCAGGCGAGTTGTTCCGGGCCGGATCACCTGCGTCTCTCGCCGATGCTCTTACACGGAGTCTGGCGAGGCTTTCAAATTCAACCGAGCTTGTGGACAAGGTCTGCGCCTTTCAGCGATGCATCACCCCGCAGGCGGCTGCGGCTTATTTGGCGGAAGTACTTGATTACATCGAGGCTGGATCCGGCGCTAGCGCAACACGCCCGATACCCGCTTGGAGTTTGCCACCGAAGCCAGGCCAACTGTTGCTACAAGAGCATACAGTTTGACTGGTCTTCCGCTCCGGATCGTCCACACCATTGCCTCGATTGAGGAGGAAGCGTCTGGGCCATCTTATTCGGTGCCGGCGTTGGCTGCCAGGCAGGCCGCTCGGAACGACGATGTTTCCGTCTACTCAATAGGTAAGAAGGCCGCGTATCTTCGGGATGGATTTTTACACCGTCGCTTTGAATCCGATTTTGCCGATTATCCAGTTTTGCGAAGGATGGCCTTTTCCGGTTCGCTGTTGAGGGCTCTAAAGCTGGCAAAGCCAGATATCATACACAATCACGGCCTTTGGTTGATGCCAAATGTATACGGCGCGCTGGTGAAGAATAACACGGGCGCGAAGCTCGTACTTGCTCCACGTGGAATGCTTTCGCCCGCTGCCCTCCGCTTTTCGGCGGTGCGCAAAAAAGCATTCGGCGCACTGTTCCAGAACCGCGCCTTGTCGTCAGTCGATCTCTTTCATGCAACGAGCGAGCAAGAATACCACGACATTCGCGCCTTCGGCTTAACGGGAGCGGTCGCAATTGTACCTAACGGAATTGACGTGCTGGAAAATGACCCGGCCGCTCAGCCAAAGGAAAAAATTGTAATCTCACTTGGCCGTATCCATCCAAAGAAAGGGCTTGACCGTCTTATTCGAGCTTGGTCGTCGGTCGAAGCAGATTTTCCGGGGTGGAACTTACTCATTCTTGGGCCTAGCGAAGGCGGGCACGCAGACGAACTCAGACGGCTTGCCGCCAACTTGTCGTTGGCTAACGTCCAAGTTCGCGACGCCGTTTATGGAGAGCGGAAACGAGAGTTGCTCGCACGAGCCGAACTCTTCGCTTTGCCGACGCTCAGCGAGAATTTTGGCATGACGGTCGCCGAAAGCCTTGCAGCCGGTACACCTGTAATTTCTTCTAAAGGTGCGCCGTGGCAAATGCTGGAAACGAAACGTTGCGGCTGGTGGGTCGACCATGGTGCTGAGCCGCTTGCGTCATGCCTCCGAGCGGCAATGTCGATTTCTCCGAATGAACGCGTTGCAATGGGTCTGCGGGGCAGAGAATGGATGTTGCAGGACTTTTCATGGGATTCCATTGCAAGTCGAATGACAGAGTCTTATCGCTGGTTAATCGGTGGTCGGAGAGAAGTGCCGAAATGGATCCGAGTGTTCGAATAGTCGACTTTGAAGAGAACCGCCGTATGGTCAAGTGGAGCAAGCGTGAGCAAGCTGCGCGGGTGCTGTGGACTTTCGCCTACCCATTGTTCGCGCTGAGTCCGAGGCCATTTTGGGCATGGCGGCGCATGCTTTTACGGCTTTTTGGGGCAACAATAGAGGATCAAGTGCATGTGTATCCGAGCGTCGAGATAACAATGCCGTGGAATATACATTTGGGAAGAGGGGTAGCCATAGGAGATAAGGCTATTCTATATGCATTGGGTCCCATTCAAATCTGTGAGGGCGCTGTTATATCACAACTAGCGCACCTATGCGCGGGGACACATTCATACCGTGACCCGCGAATGCCCCTGGAAAAGCGCCCGATCGTTGTTGGGCCAGGGGCTTGGATTTGCGCTGATGCGTTCATTGGTCCTGGCGTGACGATAGGCGCTGGCGCAATAGCTGGTGCTAGAGCTGTCGTGATGAAGGATGTTGGCGAAAACTCAATCGTAGCTGGAAACCCCGCAAAAATGGTTGGCCGTCGTTGAAAGACCGTAATTTCCTGATCGCCGTGACAGTAGTTATTCCTGTAAAAAATGAGGAATTGAATATTGGTAGGTGCTTGGCAAAGCTAAAAAGGTTCGAAAAGGTGGTTGTTGTCGACTCCGGCAGCACGGACTCTACAAAACAAATTGTGGACGAGCACGGTGTTGAATTTATTAGTTTCTCTTGGGATGGAAATTATCCAAAGAAGAGAAATTGGATGCTCATCAACTATGAGTTTAAGACGCGCTGGGTTTTGTTTTTGGACGCGGATGAGGTTGTTTCGGACGAATTTTGTGATGAACTCTCTCGCGCTCTTGCCAACACTGAGGTAGAGGGATTCTGGCTAAATTTTACTAATTATTTCCTCGGGAGGCCCCTGCGATTTGGTGTCCCGCAGAAGAAACTTGCGTTGTTCCGTGTGGGCTCAGCTTACTACGAGCGAATCGATGAGCACCGGTGGAGCAATCTTGACATGGAAGTGCACGAGCACCCAATCTTGAATCGCAAGGCCGGCGAGATAAGATCAAAAATCGACCATCTAGATTTCCGCGGCATCGAGAAGTTTATTGACCGACACCAGGACTACGCCAAATGGGAGGTCAAAAGATACATGAGTATCGATTGGTCGAAGGATACAACTCATCTGACTGACAGGCAAAAATTTAAGTACAAAAATATAGGAAAATGGTGGTATCCGTGGTTCTATTTCATCTATAGCTATTTTGTGAGACTGGGAATCCTGGACGGATTCCCGGGATTTTCTTATGCATTCTACAAAACATGGTATTTTTTTATGATTAGAAATTTAATGGCTGAGAATAAGGTCAAGAGTTAGTCGGTATAAGGTTCAATAGGGCGGTCTAGAGGAACGCAGAATGACGAGAACGTATAGCAATCGTAAGCGAATTCTTGTTACTGGTGGGGCTGGGTTCGTTGGCTCGCACCTTGTCGATCGGCTAATTGACGAGGGACACGAGGTACTGTGTGTCGATAACTTGTTCACCGGGACCAAGAAGAATATCGATCATCTACATAATAATCCGCGGTTTGAATTTCTACGACACGACGTGACACTCCCGCTTTATGTGGAGGTAGATGAGATCTACAATCTTGCCTGTCCGGCGTCGCCCGTTCACTATCAACATGATCCGATACAGACGACAAAGACGTCGGTACATGGGGCCATCAATATGCTCGGTCTGGCTAAGCGGCTTCGTTGTAAGATACTCCAGGCTTCAACTAGTGAAGTGTACGGCGACCCGGCCATTCATCCGCAAACGGAAGAGTACTGGGGACATGTAAATCCGATCGGACCGCGATCGTGTTACGATGAGGGCAAGCGGTGCGCCGAGACGCTTTTCTTCGACTATCATAGACAGCTAGGTCTTGAGATCAAAGTAGCAAGAATATTCAATACTTATGGTCCACGAATGCATTTGGCAGATGGGCGGGTGGTTTCGAATTTTATAGTTCAAGCGCTTACAGGCCGTCCTATCACAGTTTATGGGGACGGAGATCAAAGCCGTTCCTTCTGTTATGTTGATGACTTAGTTGACGGGTTGATACGACTCATGGGGACAGCCCCTTCGGTCGCCGGACCTATTAATATCGGAAATCCGACGGAATTTACCATCAGGGAGCTGGCCGAACGGACGCTGGCTATGACAGAATCGTCAGTTCCGATAGTCAGGATGCCCCTTCCTCAAGACGATCCCCGGCAGCGGCAACCTGACATAACGAAGGCTAAAGAGCTTCTTGGTTGGGAGCCAAAAGTGAACCTGGAAGAGGGGCTCCATCGAACGATTGAATACTTTAGGGCGGCTATATAAACCGAGTGCGCGCGCCACAACAGGTGTATGGGCGCTTCCAGTGTGTCGTGGCAGATAATTGTCTGGTTTGGTCACCAGCGAACGAAAGCTAGGGATGAACGGGTCTGCTGGACGCGAGTTGCGTAGCATGTCAAAATATGAGGAAGAAGGCGTCGGCGGCCTTTGAAGGCGTCGGCGGCCTTTATTGACCGTCGGGTCGGCCAAGCATCGTCGCAGCGCGCGCCGGCGAGCGATCGAGGAGGTGCTTTGCCTTTAAGGGTAACGGGAGCGCGCTGTCAAAGGAATCGCCAGCGACGGCGTGGATCGGGTCGTTCTGCCACGGCAAGTGCGATTGCCTGGGCGACTCTTCGTGCCAGGGCCGACCGGTGCGCCTTTGCTACCGTGCCGTTGATCATCTGATGCCGCCCGGATGATCGCTCTGGAGACAATGCTGCCACGACTGGGTCGTGCCCAGCCACGGGACTCGATTACAAGGTCGTGAACTGGCAATGCGACTTTTGCAGTAGATACTCAACTTGTATTATGCCGGCCATAGGACGCATGGGTCACGTCGCCACCCCACCACCAAGGAACTCAATCACTGGGTGGCCGGATGCGCAACTACTCCGGTCCCGCGCCCGGGCGATTGTAGTCGCCGTGGTGCAGGATCGACGGTCTGAGCGGCCGTCGCGAGCCATAGCTTGCGACTGCCGGAAGAGAACAAGTGGACTGCCCTTTGGAGCGGTCACCGAGCATTCGCTTGCTCACGTGTTTTTGTATCGCCAGCGCCGAGAGGGTGCCATATCGGTTTTTAACAGCTTGATTGAGATGTCGCTTGGTTGACGACGCCAGAACAAATCGCCGTTCATTTTTGAAGGTTGCCCCCATTGCAGCCTTTGGCACGCGTGTGCCGACCGCACTAGCGGGCGCAGATAAATTTGCTGCCGCAGACGCGGTGAACCAGGGGTATGCGCCGATCTACGCGACGAAGACAGGCATGGCGGCGTTTGCTGTTCCTGCGGACATCAGCGCGCTCCGGGTCATTGGTTATTCTTCAGCTGGCGATGGCGGCACGGCGCTGTACAAAAGAGCTGTTTCTCAGCCCCCCCACGCCGGCAAATTCCAGTCGCTCGATGGCGCTTGGTGGGAACTTGCAGAACCGACTATCAACGTCCAGATGCTTGGTGCAGTCTGTGACGGCATGACGAACGACGCCGCTCCTTTCGCCGATGCTATAGATCTGGCACTGATGCTGAACGCGCCGCTAGAGTTGCCAGCCGGCCGGGACATAAACATAGCTGGTGCAGTGTCGTTCGAGATCGCTCCCGGTAAACAGCTTCGCATCTTCTCAAATGGTGGTGCAAGACTGCTGATCAACGGGGGTGCACCTTGCGTAAATTTCCATGGAATAACTGTCGCCACAGGCCTGACGCTAACATCGGCAGTTGCTTGGGGCGATAGGGCAATCACCATAAGCAGTGCGAGCGGTATCCAAAATGGAGATCTGATTCACCTGGACACTGATACGGCCGTCGAAGCATCGTATGGTTACGGCAAACAGGTTCTTGGCGTGGTCGGCTTATGCTCAGAGGGCAAAATATTACTGGTTGAGCCGACCAACTTCAACTTCACGCCAAGTGAGACAACGATATCCGTTTACCGCTCCGGAAAGCTCGTGCTCGAAGGCGTGAGCTGGAAGTGCTCCCACGGGAGTCGGCTCGATTTCACCAATCTTCGCGCGCCATATTTTTGTGACGCAACGATAGAAGGTAGCTCCGCACAGGGAGAGCCAGGGGGAATCGACTGTTTGATAATCAGCAAATGCGAAGGCGTCGTTGGCGAACGACTACGGCTTCTCAATAGCCGTTACACGATCAACGTTTCTAATGCTTCGGCAAATTGCAATTTCCGAGACATTTATGCCGAAGGATGCAGGCATCCAATAGATGCAAATTCCTGGGCTAGAAATACCCTTGTTCAGCGATTGGAAGGGCTCAACAATGTCGCCAGCGTCGAGTGCCATCCGTCCTTTGAAACGAAATTTGAGGATATCACAGAGACGATGCTTCCCGGTCAAGGAGCCAGTTCCGTGGGGCTTCGCTGCCTAGGTGGTCACGCAAAACGGGTGAAGGCGACCGATCCATCCGGTGCGATCATAGCGGGTGGCGGTGGCGTTCTCCTCCTGCCTGACTACCAATATCTAGGCCAGCTTTACGACAGGGTTTATGAAGACATCGAAAGTCTTCACGGCGGTCTTGGCGCGACCTATGTGCGAGGTATGTACGTCAGGCGCTGCAAGGTCCCGACCATTGACGCTGACGCCGCGACAAGCCCGATAGGCTTTGTGGAGGTTGATGATCAATCCGTCGCGTCGGTCAACATCCGCCGAACAATCCAAAGAACTGCACCGCGAGCAGAGCCGATCGTTCTTACTCCCGCAGATGAATGGGGCGCTAGAGGGTCAGTCATCAGCATCACCGGGATTGCGAGAGCCAGTCCTGGAGTTGTTACAGCCCCGTCACATAACCTTTCAGACGGTGATGTCATTAGGATCGACGGCGTTGCAGGAATGATACCGGTCAATAAGCTGACGTTCACAGTGGCCAACGCAACAACCGACACATTTGAATTGTCTGACATAGACACGCGCTTCTACCCCGCATACTCCTCAGGCGGGAAGGTGGCATCTGGCATCGCTATGAAGGCAGTTAGTGTTACACAGGTGCCCTATCTCGGGTGGTCGCCAACGCTTCACTATAAAGCCGTTTTGCGCTCATCGGGCACCCCGGTCGGAGCTACAACAATCGCCATTCCGTTCAAGCTGAAGCACAACTACGGCCCTCAGGAACTTGGAAATGGGTATCGACAACTTGAGCTGACGTTGCGAGCCATTTCGCGAACCAGAGGTATGGTGATCGTTAGACATCCTATGCTTCTATTCCAAGGGAGTACTAGTGCACTTATCCTTGGAAGGGGGATCAATCTTGGAAGGGTAGGAACTCTGAATGCAATCATAACCAACACGGCCCCCCATTTCTTTACACAAGTTGTTTCTGAGGGCGGCGACCCGAGCTTGGACCACGATCAATTCTACATTACTGGGGATGCCGTTGTGAGGCTCACCAGTTCGACCGATATTCTTGATCTGGTTGAGCTTGAGGTGGTCGAGCGTCGAATGGGTACCTGACGCCTGCCACACGACGCCTTAGAGTTCGGGGGCGGGTCTGTGGCCCGCTCGCGCACTGACACAGTCGCTTCGACAGGGGCGAATGGGCCAGCCGTGCCGTGCGCGGCCGCTGGCTCGCTGTCGTCTTCGATGACAACCAGACGCGTCTCGCAAAGGGCACCGTGCCCTCACGGCAGCTATTGTGCGCCATTTCGCTCTCAATCTCGTCACAACCGCCGAAGACAAGCGCTCTGATAAACTCAGGCCTAAATGAGCTGGGTAGGATTTGACCTGCCTACTCGCTGCAATCCTTCGGCGACGTGCGTTTTCAGCTGGATTCGCAGCTTTTCCTACCTATCAGGTAGATAGCGAAATTTTCTTGTTGGGTTTGTCGGCGTATAGTAGGTCTGGGAGGTGACGTCAGAGCAACTCTCCCAAGGGCGGCGGGCGCCCAGTTCGGTTTAGATGGGCAGATCGCGTCGCTATAGCGGCACCTGGCGATCCGGCCATGCTTCCGTCAAACGGCCAAATATTGGCCATTAATGCAGCCAGCTAACGTTGTGGGGAAATTTGTGGGGCTAATTCGATTTTTACTGGCTTTGTCGGTACTCTGTTCCCACGCTGGCGGGTTGCCAATAGTCGGAAGCTTGGCGGGCGGGCGGACGGCTGTCGAAGCTTTTTTCGTCCTTTCCGGTTTCTACATGTCACTGGTGCTTGTGAACAAGTACGATTCCGCCATTCCATTTTATATCGCGCGGCTATCGAAGATATATTCGGGATATTGGATAGCCCTTGCATTCGCATTTATAGTAATGCTCGCTGCTGGTCGCAATATTTTTTCAGAAATAATTGCATCCGAATGGACCGTGCTTAGTAAGGGGTTCATGTTTGTGACCAATATAGGGATAGTTGGCTCGGACATTATGATGTTCTCCTACCCTGGTTCTAAAGGAATGGAGTTCACCGCAAATTTTCATAATCAGTCTCCAAAGTTCTTTGAGTTTCATTATATTGCGCAGGCGTGGTCGTTACCTCTTGAGCTAATGTTTTACCTGATAGCGCCTTTCTTAGTTAGGTCAGTAAAAGCCATGAGCATTCTATGTGCTCTGTCGCTAGCCGCGAGGGTGGTGATCTTTTTATACGTCGGGAACCAAGATCCATGGTCCTACAGGTTCTTTCCTGCTGAATTGTCCGTGTTCCTCATGGGTAGCATTAGCTATCAAGTTCATCGTGCCTTTCGCCCAGAAAATTCGAAAGCGATTGGCAGAATAATGTGGATCACCCTTATTTTTGCGATATTTCTATGTGGTGCTGTGGACGTGCCTGGGAAAGGAATTCCAATTATACTTTTGGTGGTCCTGTTTGTTCCGTTTATATTTGATGCGACGAAAGATATGCGCGTGGATAGATGGTTAGGAGATATATCATACTTAGTGTATCTTGTTCATTATGTGCTAATTTCTGCTTTTGAACGGGTGAGCGGACATCAGACTTCGACTTTTTACTACATAATTGTCGCTGTAGGTGTGGCAGCTGGTCTCCATCCGCTCGCCAATCGCTTCGATAGGGGCCTGAAGGAATGGCTTTCTCGACGCATGCGAGTTCCCCTGCTACCCGTCGGCAAGACTGCTATCACGGCCGCGGAAGCAGAAAGCCGCTCGTGACACGTCCGCAATCGGCTTGAGATCGATGGTGTGGCCACGTAGGCGGGTCTCCGGCGTAGATGTCAGCAGCGTCGCTGCTGATGCGCGTTGAGGCTCAGCAGGGTGATTGGTCGACGAAACGGGTGGCTCGGCAACTTGCGGGGCTGGCCGGATTTGTCGCGGGCGTTAGGCGCTGATCCGCTGATCCGTTGCATCGGCTGCCTCCGATTGAGGCAAGGGTCGCACGGGTCCAGGCCTGCAAAGATACGCCGATCATCTGCCGCTTTGCCGCGGTCGCAACCGAACAGCCAAGTCGACGATGGCCTGTCTGCCACTCTCTGCGGGAGCGTCGTTCCGACGGAGCTTGGCGACAATATCTATGGCGATTGCAAAGGAGAAGAAATTTTGCCGATCAAGAAGATAGGCTTGCTTGCGCTGATAGCCTGCGCATTTTCGGTTTGGTTTCTTGTCATCATTGTTAAAAGAGGAACAGACTTGGATGCGCGGCCTTTAAGCCAGTCCGCTGTGCTTGAGCCATTTGCTGGACAGCTTGCCATCAGATCAATCGATGATTTGCGTGTCGCCGGGCGCAAGATCGTGCTGTGCGGCGTCGCAGTCACCAAGCCTCAGTCCATCCGCGCCATGGTCACCGAGGCTGCGCGACGGGACTATCAAGGGCTTGCCTTGACATGCAAACCTGTCGGCGCGGGGACACCTTGCGACGGCAACATCGCGGCAAAATTTGGTGACGCCCTCGTTGTGCAATGCCTGACGTCCGATGGCACGGATCTGGCTGCGAAACTTGTCGAGGCCGGCATCCTGTGCGGACAGCCGGCTCAGGCCGGCTCGACCTACAAGTCTTGCGCGCCAGGCTCGTAGCTCCTGTCTCGAACGCAAGAAGGGCCGGGCCGACGCTATCAGGACATGGTCGGCTGCAGACCTGTGTGAAGCGTTGGAGCGATGGTGGCAGCCTCGCAGGCAACCTGCAATAGTGGTCGGCTGTAAAGATGATAAATTACGATATTCTAATAGTGTGTTCGATCAACCACACCGAAACCAAAAATTATCTCGCATCTGCGAAATGGGTTGGAATTGGCGCAAAAAGCTGTTAGGCGCTTTTCAGTACCTTAATGGCTGGGTGGGCCTCAGGTAACCTGGGACAGAAGGATTGATGCGGATGAACCTAGTTGTGAAAAGTGCGTTGGCCGGATTTGTTGTGTTGGCCGGTTTCGCTCCGGTATCGTCTTTCGCGCAGGATGGGTCGTGCACCTGTGCAACTGCCTATACGGGCGTAAATCCGATTGGATCGATCGGGAACGTCAACGGCAATGTGATGGTCTCGCAGGTCGCTGGCTATGGCCCGGCACAAGCGGGGGGCGCGCTGGATTTCGGCAGCCGCGTCGTAGTTGGCGGCAAGGGGTCGGCTTCGGTTAATGTTGGCAGCTGCAATGTGAGCGTGCCGGCCAATTCGACCCTTGATATCTCCCGCGTCGAGAACAAGATTTGCCTCAATGTTCTCGGTTCTGAGCACACCGCCCAAACGGGCAATTCGACGGGTGCTTCCAATAACAATACGCCCCTCTTCATCTTTGGCGGTCTGGCTCTTGGGGCTGGTATTCTGGCTGCGACGGCGGACAAAGATCACGGCCACGCCGTTAGCGACTAAGTTGATCGCAAATAGGGCAACGGCAGCAGAGGCGCATGGCGCTTCTGCTGCGTGTCTATTGTTGGCGACAGAACGCCCTTGGCGTGTAGCCGGTGTATCAGTCGGATCGCTCAAGCCAAGGTGACACGCGGATGTATGAGGCTAGTGAGCATGCCGGGATGAAGGGCGGAGTGCCGGTCTATCCAGACATTATGGCCGAATAGCAATCTTTCACTTCGCGGCTGTGTGTTGGTGCAAGTCTCGGATGCGAGGTCCGGCAAACGCGACGATCAAAGTGAGTCCTGTGGAGGCAGCATGTGTGTAGCGCTCGATACATCAGGCGCAGCTATTGCGGCCGATGCGGCGCTGATCATCGGCCTGCATGATGACGACAACTCTGTCCGCCAGTAGCCGGGACCTGGCATCCATCGTATTGCATGAACTTGACAAATGCGTCATTCGCTGTCCTGCGGGTGACGCATGTACATTTTTTGGGGATGACGTCCAAACGTTGCTTCGTTGCAATCACAAACGCCAATGATCGATCTGCATTCCCATATCTTGCCCGGCCTCGACGATGGCTCGTCCAGTCTTGCCGAATCGCTGGAAATGGCTCGACTGGCGGTGGCCGACGGAACGACCCACATGGCGTGCACGCCGCACGTGACGCCGGGCGTATACGAAAACGGAACATCGAACATCGTCCGGGCGGTTCAAGAGTTGCACCAGGCGCTGCGCAGCGCCGCCATACCGCTTGCTCTTTACGTCGGCGCCGATGTTCACATAGCGCCGGATCTTCCGGATCAATTGGCGGCCGGCAGTGTGCCGACCTTAAACAGGTCCCGCTATTTTCTGTTCGAACCGCCGCATCATGTTCTACCTCCACGAATGGAGGATCTTGCTCTACGCCTAATAAACGCCGGTTTCATCCCGATTCTTACTCATCCTGAGCGTTTGACCTGGATCAAAACGAATTACGACGTTATCGAGCGGTTGAATGCAGTGGGTTGTCTTATCCAGCTTACCGCAGACTCGATTGTTGGTGCTTTTGGACGCACGGCCCTCTATTATTCGGAAAAGCTGATTGACGAGGGCAGGGTGGACATCATCGCATCGGACACGCATAGCGCTACACGCCGGCGTCCTGGGCTTTCACAGGCGGTTGCTGCTGCTGCCAAGCGATGTGGGGAAGACGAGGCCCGTAACATGGTGTTGAAACGTCCAGGCGAAATATTGGCGAACCGGCCCATCGAGCCGGTCGGAAAAGCACGTCCAAAAAAACCTAATGCCCGCAACGCCGGCCGTTTTGGATTGGGCCGCTTGTTCAAGGGCGGGACTGAGTGATGCGCTTTTTCCGTTTCGCAAGAAGACATATGGCCACAATATTTGCCTTGCTTGCACCACTGGCAATCTCGGCATGCACGAGCACCTCGTCGACGACCCCATCCTCTTCGGGTGCGGTCGATGCGCTGCAATTGACATCATCATCCGCGCCACTTTCGGGCGGCGGCGCTCTACAGGTGGTGAAGGAACTGCCTGCGCCGCAAAATACACAGAATGGCAGCGAGCAGCCTCTGTCGCCGAACGATGTGCTCGAGGTAAATGTGTTTCAGGTCGACAACTTGAACAGAACGGTTCAAGTCGACTCTGGCGGCCAGATTTCGCTTCCGCTTATCGGCACGATTACCGCAGCAGGGAAGACCGTCCGTCAGTTGGAGCAGGAGATCGAGACCGCCTACGGGTCCAAATACCTGCAGTCTCCCGACGTCACGATTTTCGTCAAAGAATCGATCGGACAGCGCATTACCGTCGACGGCGAAGTCAACAAGGCCGGTATTTATCCAGTGTCGAGCAATTCTTCTCTCATCGATGCGATCGCCCTCGCTGGAGGGTTCAATACCGTTGGGGATGCAAAAAAGGTTTTTGTCTATCGCAATGTTGGCCCAAATACATTGGTTGCTAATTACAACGTCGAGGAGATTCGCGGTGGCAAAAGCCGCAATCCGCGCATCTATGGTGGCGACAAGATTGTGGTCTTCGCCTCGAAATCGAAAATTGCCATGAACAATCTCAAGGACGCCCTCGGCGTCGCGTCAAGTGCAGCCCGGCTTGCTGTGGTCCCCGGCTTGTGATTCACGGCGGTAGAAATTCAGGACAGAAAACCTAGGATCACCTCGCACCATGCTCGATCGCAACAGGCAGCATCAAATCGCAGGTCCAGGACATGGCCAGGCCTTGTCCGCCGACCTCTATTATGACGGTGCGCAAAACTTTAGCCCGTACGGTCGCGATTATTCGGAACAGGACGAGAGCTTTAGCCCGCTCAAACTGCTCTTTTACGTTGTCCAATATCGGTGGCTGATCGTCATGCTTGCGGCAGCCGGGCTTGTTGCCGGCGTTGTCGTTACAATGATGCAGACGCCAAAATATCAGGCGACAACTCAATTGGAGGTTCTGGTGCCTTCGGCCAAGGTTTTCCAGGATATTGAGGTGGTGTCTGAAAACGGCGATGTACGAGCCTTTCAGACTGCACGCGAGAAGCTCAAAAGCCGGGCGTTGGCCCAGCGGGTTGTGTTTCAATTGGGGCTCACCGAAAAGCCGGATTTCTTGTTCCCCACGCCGGACTTTTCGGTTAGCAATATTTTCTATCGCGCGTTCGGAATGTCAAAATCGCCTTCCATTCAGGAGAAAACTCCAGAGCAGCGCGAGGAAATTGCAATCAAACGTGTTCTAAATGATCTCACAGTCAATCTGGTTCCCAACACGAGCCTGCTGTCGATCACGTTCGTCGATCAGAAACCGAAATATGCCAGCGACGTTGCCAACCAGGTTGCGCAAAGTTTTATTGATCAACGTCTCGATCAGACAAGTGAGACCTCCGACCTGGCGCGACAGTTCATTCAGGAGCAGGTCTTACAGGTGAAGCAGAAGCTTCAGAAATCGGAAGAAGAGCTGGTCGCTTATGCGAAGGATGCGGGCATCACGATAACCGGTGACGACAAATCGCTGATAGGGTCGAACATCGAGGCGCTAAACACGGCGCTTGCGACGGCAATCCAGGACCGTCTCGATGCGGGACGGGTGGTAGACCAGATAGACAAAGGTCGTGGAGCGAGCCTCTCTCCCGTGTTGGAAAGCGAAGGCTTGCAGAAGCTTAGCGAAAAACTGGCTGACCTGACCAGCCAGTATCAACAGAAGCTAGGCATTCTGAAGCCTGGTTTTCCAGAAATGCAACAGCTTCAATCTCAGATAAAAGAATTGCAGCGTCTCTATAACAACGGCGTGCTTGCCATTACGGATTCACTTCGGTTGAAATACCAGGAAGCGCAGAACAAGGAGGCTGACCTTAAGGCAAAACTTGCCGAAATGGAAAAGCAGCAGGTTATTTTCAACGACAAGAACATCAAATACACCATTCTGAAACGCGAAGTCGATTCAAATCGGTCGCAGTACGACAATCTTATAGCCAAGCTGAATGAAGTCGGTGTCAGCTCGGAACTCAAGACGCAAAGCGCGGCAGTGGTAGATTTCGCGGCGTTGCCAGATCACCCATATTCTCCTCGGTTAACTATCAATGTAGCGATCGCCCTTGCTTTTTTCATGGTCCTGAGCGCATCGGTTATTTACGTCATTGAGCTATTGAACAACACCTTCACCAACCCTGAACAGGTCGAAAAAGAGCTGGGGCTGGCGATGCTTGGCATCTTGCCACTCGTCGACGACCGAGAACTCATGGCCAGTATCGCCGACCAGAAGTCCGGCTTGTCGGAAGCCTACCGTTCACTTCGAACATCGTTGCAATTCTCGGGTGCGGAAGGCGCGCCACGATCGCTGGTTGTCACAAGTTCGGAGCCCTCCGAGGGCAAGTCTACGACATCATTCAAGCTTGGGCAGGATTTTGCGGCGCTAGGTGCAAGAGTGCTTATTGTCGACGGCGACCTTCGAAAGCCGAACCTTCACCGCCTGTTTGGCCTGGACAATACGATTGGGCTCAGCAATCTGCTAACAAATACCGTCCGCAAGGAGGATCTGGCCAGCATCTTCAGGGCGACGAAGTATCCCAACGTGACCGTCCTGACGTCTGGAACAATCCCACCAAACCCCGCGGACCTGCTCTCGTCACCGAAAATGGCTCTGATCGTCACAAATCTTGGCAAGCGCTTCGATCTCGTCATAATCGATGCGCCGCCAATCGTCGGCCTCTCGGATGCGCCGATCCTCAGCCGGCTTGCTGAGGGCACATTGATGGTGATCTCTACCAATCAAGTGACGCGTAAGTCGGCTAAGACGGCGTTGAAGCGCCTGCGAGCAGCGGGCGCCAACGTGGTCGGCGCTGCGATGTCCAAGTTTGCGGTGAATAAGTTCGATTACAACTACGCATACAAGTACATGAACTACCAGTACTACAACTACGGCACGGACACGGGTACTCCGAAGATTGAGGGCAAAGTCGATGATGGAGCAGGCCAGCCCGCTTATGCAGAATCTCCGGCGCTCAGTCGCCTGGTTCGTCGCATCCGTTCTAGTGTTGGTGGTTTCCTCGATCGGGCTAAGTCGATTTCTTGAAACTGAAACGCCGGCCGTCTCTCTTGCGCTGGATCCGTTCAACGCTGATGCATTGATAGCTGAAATCACCAGCGACCTGAACGACACGAATAATCCTCCCAATCTTGATTTATTGCTTGCCAAGGCCCGTGGAGCGCTTCGCTTTGATCTGGCGGACGCGCGTCTCTATAGCCTGATCGGCGAGATCAAATATCGGCAGGGCGAACAGGACGAAGCCTATGCTCTCTTTGATCAAGCAAGAAAACTGTCCAAAACAGAAATCCATGCGTTACAGAGATCCATTAGCCGAGCCGTAGAAATAGGCCATTTGACAAAGGCCATTGGCGAGATCGACATTTTGCTACGGCGATGGCCGGACCAATTTCCGGCGATCGCTGACGGCATGCCGGCAATTCTCTCGAATCCTGATGGGTACCAAGCTGTGCTAACAGCCATCGAGACCGAGGCGCCCTGGAGGGCTAGGCTAATCGCGGCTCTTAGCAAAACTCCCGAGGGACTCGACTTCGCAAATCGGCTTCTGCTTGATTTGTCAGGCACAACTGCACCGCCGAAATCGAGCGAACTTTCCGTGGTGATTAGCGGCTATATCCTTCAAAAGAAATATGAACCAGCTTATCGGTTGTTTCTGTTCAGCCTCTCTGATCAAGAGAGAAAGTTGGGGGGGTACATTTTCAATGGAACGTTCGAACCAGTGGCGAGCGGCAGACCGTTCGATTGGCAACTCCGCGATCAATCGGGGTTGGAAGTTACATTTGCGACATCCCAAAATGCTGTGGAGGGCGAGGGCGGGGCGACGGTCCGTTTCTTGAATACGCCAGTCAAGAACACAGCTCTCGAGCAGTACATTGAGCTACCTCCTGGCTCCTACAGGATTTCCCTGGCTGCCTCCGCAAGGAATCTTAAGCTTCCAAAGGAATTATTCTGGTCGATCAGATGTGTTGATCCGGCTGGAGAAATAGCGCGATTCAATATTCCGGAAGGCACCTATAATCGTCAGAACCTCAGCCAGGATTTTTCGGTTGGACCGGCTGCGTGTCCGCTGCAGTTGCTCAGGCTGCAGACTGCCGCCATTGCCGAGAGCTGGCGGTTTCGATATGTTGGTACACTGACAATGCACAAATTGAGCATCGAGAGACTTCCATCTTGAACGACCGGCCTTCGGAATGGGATAAGTATCTTCTCGGGTCGGTGTTGTTCATGTCGCTGCTGATCGGCGGTGGTACTGCGAGCGGCCTCTATACGGACACTTTGATCGAGGTTGCTGCAATTGTCTCGGCGGCGGCCGTTTTTACCCAAACCTCTGGCCAAAGAAGCTCGCAATCGGCTCTGTGGCTCCTAATTTTAGCCGCAGCATTGGCAGTTCTGCAAATCGTCCCACTGCCGGCGGCAATATTCAACGGGTTGCGGCCAGAGCTTCTGCTCGGATATCCCTGGATTGGAGAAAGTCGATTTCGGTTTATCAGCGTTGGGGTCGGCCGCACGGTCGAATGTCTGTTTTATCTTCTTGCCTGTGCTGCGTTTTTCTTAGCCGTATTGCGTTTACGTGCCGAGCAGGTCAGCGCGCTTCTTCCGTTTTTCTTCATGGGTGTTGTCTGCAACGGTTTGGCGGGAGCGATTCAATATTCACTCTCTGAGGACATCGCTATTATAGGACTGTTGCCTTTTACGATCAATGCCGGGCTTTTTGCTAATGTGAATCATTTTTCGGCGTTGCTTTTTGTGTCTGTTCCCTTCGTCGTCTATTACGGTCTGTTCCGCGGACACCTATTGTCCGGATCTTTCGGTTTGATCGCGCTTTTGCTGCTTCTTTTAGCAGCCGGTTCCCGCGCCGGTGTTCTGATAGGACTGGCGATAACCGTATTGTCCGTCATCTTTCTTTCAGCCCGTTCCAGGGCGAGTGGATTTGGTATTCTCCTAATTTTCATAGGGCTTTCGATCTACACGATAGGTGCTTGGACTAAGATCGATGCAGAAGTGGTCGATCCGGCATTCGGGCGCGGAGAATTCGCCCGCACCACAATAGAAGGAATAAAGGAGAATTGGCCGACAGGAGTGGGCTTCGGCAACTTTCAAAAAGCGTATCAAATATACGAGAGAGAAGGCATGATTTTCAACAACTATGTTAACCATGCCCACAATGATTATCTTGAGATAGCCTTCGAAGGGGGAATCCCTGCTATTGCTTTGATGATAGCATACTTTTTCTTGCTTTTGACGGCATTGGTTAGAGTTCGTCGCGATACTCTGCAGAAGGCGGCATTTCTCTCAGTATCTTTTCTTCTTATTCATTCGCTGGTTGACTACCCGCTGCGAACCGAGGCGCTGGCGATGACGTTCGCGTATATGAACGCCATCATCTTCCACAAAGGATTTGCGGAACGTTTTACCCGCAAGCGCGAGGTGATCGAGATCGACCACGATGGTGACAAGCTGTTTGTTCCTGTAGAAATGTCGAGGAGGTCACCAGTTAAGGCCGCATCGCTTTAGCGGTGCCGACTGCAGTCAGTCGCCGTTTCGTCGGTACTTGACATCTCGAAGGCGTGCGGGAAATCGTGCCGAAATGTTTTTGGGGTGCGCGGGGCTTCTTCTTCCTCACCTTCAACGAGAAACGGTTTTCACACTTAGGCCTGGACGTTGATGGTCTAGGCCCTTCACTCGCTATTGCATGTTTTCCTCGCCATCGTCCCGGATGCCGAGGCGCTGTATGGAGGTCACCGATGCCTACTTGCCGAAGGTACCCATCCGGTGAAGACCGCAGACGTGTATCCGGCGGCCATGAGCACCTGAGCACCGCGGTGCCGGCGTCAAGCTTTCTTTGGGGAGACGCGATGATATTCTTCGAGGAGGAGTTTGACCTCCTCGATCCCTTCATCGGTGAAGGCCAAGATCCCGTCGTCATCGTTGGCGCCGTAGACCCAGATGACGCCGTCCTCGGGCTCGAGACCGAGGGTCAGGTCCTGGATGAGCGCTTCGCTGACGCCGAGGTCCCTGGCGACACGTTCGACGGTGTAGACGTGATGCACCTTATTGCGCTGCATGATCAGGCCGCCGCTGGTTGGGTCCGCAGTTGTGCGGATCTCCAATTCCACGGCAGCAAATCATCGATCCGATGAGCCGGATAGGCGGGCAGTCGGGCGAGGACGTCGGCGAGCCAGGCCTGAGGGTCGACGTCATTCAACTTGGCGCTGACGATCAGGCTGTAGAGAACGGCAGCGCGCTGTCCGCCGCGATCGGAACCGCAGAACAGCCAGGACTTTCTGCCGAGAGCGATGCCGCGCAGGGCTCGCTCGGCTGCATTGTTGGATAGGCAGATCCGCCCATTGTCGAGGAACCGGGCGAAGGATGACCAGCGGCGCAGCATGTAGTTGAAGGCCTTGGTCAGATCGTGTCCGCGCGAGAGCTTGTCGCGCGTCTCGATCATCCAGGTCTCGAGCTCCGCGACCAGCGGCAGGCTGCGCTCCTGGCGCACGGCGTGGCGTTGGGCCGGCGACAGGCCGTTGATCGCGCGCTCGATATCGAACAGGGCATCGATGCGCTTCACGGCTTCGACCGCCAGCGGATAGACCAGGTTGGGCTTCTCGCCGTGCGCCTTCTTGCGCGCCGCCGCTTCGATATCGGCCAGCTCGAACACTTTGCGCCGGCTGTGGGCCCAGCAGCTGGCTTCCAGAATAGGCGCCGGCTGACGACCCGTCGCATAGAGATCGCCATAACCACCAAAGGCATCGGCCTGCAGAATGCCGCTCCAGCCGGCAAGATGCGCCGCGGGATGTTCGCCTCGGCGATCGCGGGAATAATAGAACACCGCCGCCGGCGGATCGACACCGCCGAACGGTCGGTCATCAGTAAGCGCCAAGCTGACCCCATCTGGCGCGGCTTGAGGTGATGAGCGAGACATACTGACACTGAAGCAAGGAGCCGAGGAGCTTGCAGTGTCAATTTCTATGTCTGCGCCTATGCCTGATGATAGAAGTTTCCATGTTCTTGAAGCGGTTGCCAACCGACTGGAGGCAAGCCCGCAGCGTCCGCGGCGGCGCTGGTCGGCGGAAGCGAAGTCGCGGCTGATCGAGGCGACACTGAAGCCGGGCGCGAATGTATCGGCCATTGCCAGACAAGCGGGGATGGCGCCGGCCCAGCTGTTCGGCTGGCGGAGCAAGGCGATCAAGAGCGGTGCGGTCACGCCACACAGGGATGCGGAGCGGCTCGGCTTTGTCGAGGTCACGCCGACAGCGTCCGCGTCGGTGGAGATCGAGCTGGGTGGCGTGGTCATTCGCGCCGGTGCCGATATCAATGAGGAGCAGCTGGTGCGGATTATCCGGGCGGTTCGCCAGGCATGATCCCGGCTGGCGTGAAGGTGCTGGTCGCCAGTCATCCCGTCGATTTTAGAAAAGGTCCCGACGGCCTTTTGGCACTGGTGCGCGATGCCGGCTCGGATCCATTCAACGGCGCACTTTATGTATTCCGCGCCAAAAGAGCGGACAGGATCAAGATCGTCTGGTGGGACGGCAGCGGCGTGTGTCTTTATGCCAAGCGGCTGGATGAGGCGAAGTTCTGCTGGCCGCGGATCGGCCACCACCGGGTCCAGCTCAATCATGCTCAGCTCATGGCTCTGGTTGACGGAATGGACTGGAAACGGGTTCGAACGGAGACCGTCAGGCGGCCGCAATCGGTTGGGTAAAACCCTGCGGCATGATGAATCAGGGGGCTGAAAACGCGGGAAAATTGCCCGCGAATATGCTCTGATTTTGGCCATGTCGGCACCCGATCTCGCGCTCCCGGACGACGTTGACGCGCTCAAGGCGATGGTTGTTGCCATGGCCGAAAAAGCCGCCGGTCTGGAAGAGCGTAATGCCGATCTCGAAGCCCACAATACGCATCTCGAGTTGGTCAACAAGAGCGCCGAGGAGCGGATCGCACGACTGACGGCGGTGGTGAAGATGCTGGAGCGGTCGCGCTTCGGCAGCCGCTCCGAAAGGTTACGGGCCGGTGCGCTGAGCGAGGAGCAGTACGCTCTGGTCTTCGACGAGATCGAAACCGGCGTGGCGGCCATCCAAGCGCAGATGGAGAAGTCTGCGGGCGGCTCGAAAGCGAAGCGCGCCCCGCGCCCTCGCAAAGGCTTTGCGGCCCATCTCGAACGGGTCGAGGTGGTCATCGAGCCCGAAACGCCTGCTGGCTGCGAAGCGCTGGAAAAGATCCTGATCGGCGAGGACGTCTCCGAACGGCTCGATGTCACCCCGGCGAAGTTCCGGGTGATCGTTACGCGTCGCCCCAAATATGCCTACAAGGGTTGGGACGGCGTCATCCAGGCAGCCGCGCCCGCCCGCATCATCGAAAGCGGCATTCCGACCGAAGCGCTGCTGG